>NZ_CDRZ01000256.1 GCF_000946815.1 Syntrophaceticus schinkii
ATGCTCGGTTGATTCACCTTTTGATTGGCATTCACCTGTTTCCATTGTATTTCATTGTTAAAGAATGATGGATAGCATTTTCAGCATAGCTTTCAAAGTCTTCATAGAAAATAGTGTCTTCAGCATTTGCAGTAATGGGCATAGTAAAAAAAAACTGAGAACATCATGACAACTGTAACTACCCATGACAAAACTTTCTTAAACATAATACATGCTCCCTCCTTCAATAATTGTTTTGCTGCCAAATTCTTTTTTGAGAGTCCAAAGCACCTCCTCAATGTTCGTATCTGCGGCAAATGTTCCCATATAAATGCCGCTTTGTGCGTTGATTTCGAATTCAGTTAATTTAGTATCTCTTCCAGTGATACTAATCGTTGATAAATCCTGATCAGTAATAACAATATTGTGTAGTTCACTATCCTCTTGTGGAGTTAAGGTTATTTGCTTGTTGGAAATTGCTAGAGTATATTGTTGTGTTTTGAAAAAACCGGACTTAAGTTTGACATCATAAACCATAAAAACCACCCCCTACGCAAATAATACCAATCTGACCATTGAAAAAAAAATAGCCATGCGTCATTTGGCAATGCCAAAATATTGACACAATTTATGCCATGACACCGACACCTGGTCCAATCTTGCTTTATTGCTTTATTCAACTCAGTATGTAGGAGTGGAATTGGTCTATTTTCAAGCAGCAGAAAAATCAATTATTCCAACAACTAACGACTAACTACCAACCACTAACTCGCCAGGCTTGCTTTATTGTCTTATTGAATGCAGCGAGATAGGAAATTGCGGGATTACAAGAAATGTTGTCAAAGCAACTCTTCTGATGGAAGAATTTAGGATTGCAGGAAACGCAAATAAAAAGAAGCCCTGTTTCGGGCTTCTCCTCTATTCTTTAAACTTGGCCTCAATTAACTAAACAACCTTAGCTATATCGCCGCTGCAGAAGTGTTCCCGCAGTTTCGGCTTTTCTATCTTGCCTGTGGGGTTGCGGGGAACCTTGTCGAAGAAGACCTGGCGCGGCCTTTTATACCTGGGCAAATCCTGGCAAAATTCGATCACCATTTTTTCAGTAAGGATTCTCCCTGGCTTGGTTTCGACAACCGCAACCGGGACCTCACCTAAGCGCCGGTCTGGCATCCCGATCACAGCTGCATCTTTAATATCATTATGTGCACGCAGGAATTCTTCTATTTCAACCGGGAAGATATTCTCCCCACCCATGATTACAACATCCTTCTTGCGGTCTACCAGATAAATAAATCCGTCTTCATCCTCTCGTGCCATATCTCCGGTATACAGCCAACCGTCTTTCAGCACCTTTTTAGTGGCTTCAGGGTTGTTGTAGTAACCCTTCATCACTCCGGGTCCCCGGATGATCAATTCTCCGACCTTGCCCCTGGGAACGAGTTTCCCATGATCATTGACAATTTGCATTTCCCAGTTAAAGCCGGGCTTGCCGATGGCTCCAACCTTATGGATGTTTTCGATTCCCAGGTGTACACAGCCAGGGCCTGTGGATTCACTGAGGCCGTAGTTGGTGTCGTACAGATGGTTGGGGAAAACCTTCTTCCACCTGATGATCAGGCTTGGGGGTACAGGCTGCGCTCCGATGTGCATCAGCCTCCATTGGTCCAGTTGGTAGTCTTTGAGATTTACTTCCTTGCTTTCAATGGCATCAAGGATATCCTGTGCCCAAGGCACTAAAAGCCAGACAATTGTGATTTTTTCCTCGGAGACGGCCTCGAGTATCCATTTAGGCTCAACACCACGCAGTAAAACAGCCTTTGAACCCACGATCAGGCTGCCGAACCAGTGCATCTTTGCCCCGGTGTGGTACAGAGGGGGGATGCACAGGAAGCTGTCTTCGTGACACTGCCGGTGATGGCTGTTCTCAGTGATGCATGCAGATACGAGGTTGGCATGTGTCAGAAGAATCGGCTTGGGTGTTCCGGTGGTGCCAGATGTAAAATATAGTGCGGCATCATCAAAGTCAGATATTTTGACCTGGGGATCTGCTGCAGAGGAGTCCGCGAGGACATCTACATAATTGTCAGCATCTTCCGGGCAGTTTTCACCCACAAAGATTAAGGACTCCACACAATTGAGGTCATCTTTGATTTCATCTATTCTTTCTAAAAATTCAGGCCCGTAAACAAGTATTTTTGCTCCTGCGGTTTCCACACATTTCTTGATTTCCGGTGCTGTATAGCGGAAATTTAGAGGGACAGCCAATGCTCCACTTTTCAGGATTCCGAAATATACAGGAAGCCACTCCAGACAGTTCATCATCAGGAGAGCAACTCGATCACCCTGCTTGATACCACGATCCAACAAAGCATTAGTAAACCGGTTGGTCTGTTTTTCAAACTCCAACCAGGTTATCTCTCTGCGACTGTTTGCCGCAGGCTCTCGTTCTATTAAACTGACTTCATCAGGGTACATTCTGGCATTGCGGGAAAGCATTTCTGTGATTGGCATAAGGGTACACTCCTTCCATCCTGCATAAAAATTAAATATTTTGTTCATGACACCTCTTAAATAAAAATAAGAGCTGCCATCCTTCCATTCTACCGTCCTATCACCCTTCTCTACATGTTATTCAGTTATGTGTAGGATATTTGATGACAAAGCCTTTTAAATTATATTCGCCATACTCGAACAATATCCTGCCTGTATATTTCCTCTGATGATTATTTATCAACTTTTCACGGAAATGTCAAGCCTTTTTGTGTTTTTGTGTTTTTGTTTTAGTTGCCGGTGATGCCCTTGTCTGCAGGTTGCCTTTCCCGTCGGGCGAGATGGATTTTGTCTCAACCCACGGGCTCAGCAGAGATGCTGGGCAAACAAACAAGAAACTACGCCACCTGAGGACGTAGTTTCTTGATTTTCTTTATGCGCTTTTTTTTGAAGATGATTACTTCTTTTTTCAAAAACATCTCCGAGTATTCAGCATACTTTCCTACGTACACAGGCCTGGTAAACCACATCCCCCTATCGCCGAGCATGATCGAAAGGGGTTGTGCATTTTCATAGTCCATCTCACCCGCTTCATTGAAAAACTTATCCTCTGCTTCCAAGTGTACTACTTTGCCGATGATCAGGGAATAGTTTTTCCTGCTGATTTCTTCGACAAGGGTACACTCCATCTGTGCAAGACATCCCTCAATACCTGGTGACTTGACTTGCTGTGACAGGCATGGCTTTAAACCGGATTTTTCAAACTCATCAACATCAGGTGGATAATTTTTTGAGCAAATCATGACAGCATCTACCATATCTGCTGATGGCACATTGACTACAAAATCACCGGTTTCCAGAATATTCACCAGAGTGTCCCTTTTAATCCAGGAGGCCAGCACAATTTCGTCAAGCGGACGAAGGATCGGTGTTATGTTTGACCAGGGGGCTATGTTTCGCACTCCGTTTTTCCCAACGGTAGAAATAAGAACAACCGGCTGCGGGAGCACTTGCTCCCTTTGGCGTGTTTTGAGAATCATGAGTAATCACACACCTTTCAGTTATTGTATTTGTGAATTCCATTTGCATAGCGAAATCGTGGAATTCTGTTTCGTTATGGGAATTGGTCTTACTTCTTTTCCAACAAAGATGATGCCTCATCTTATATTTGCGTCCGACAAACCCGACATTTTTACATGATCTGTGTTTGATAGAGCTAAATTACGCAGCCGTTCATCCCATCCTTAACAGGATAGGCTTTCTCGGTGAAGGCTTACAACGAATTTTACTCCAGAGTTATCTTTTTAAAGCCGACATATTCTTTTGCCATTTCTTCATATAACGGTTTCCCTATCATAAATTTATAAATCTCGTCTGCTTTTTTGACAGGGTCAATATCTTTAAACTCGTCAGGGTAAATCACCTTTCCGGCATAATAAGCATCGGCCAGTGCTGTCTCAATATTTGTCCAGTACCAGTTATAGGGGATCAGGCAGTAGACCTCACCCTTTTTCACAGCTGAAAGGGACTGATAAAATTTCGGGTCCTTTTTGTAGTCATCCTTGACCAGTTGGAAACCTCCGGCATCGATAAACAGGATATCCGGGTTCCAGCTGATCAATTTTTCCCGGTCTATCGATATGGATCCGGCTTTGCCCGCTTCATCAGCCACATTTTTGGCGTTAACTGCTGTTAACGGGGGGTATTTGCCATAGGTACTTTCAATCCCGTGAGCACCCTTCGAACTTACTCCACCAACATATACCTTGGGCTTTTCGTTCTCGGAAATGCCCTTTGTTCTGTCATTCATGTCCTTCTGGCACTTGTCCAGAAAATCCACTACTTCCTTCGCCCGTTTTTCTTCTCCGGTAACTTTACCAATCAGATTTAGAGAATCATATATTTCCTTGCTGAAGGTAGAAAGTTGGCCGTAGTCTAAGACCACAACAGGGATGCCTGTTTTCGCCTGAAGGTCATCTGCTTTGGCCTTGTCTGTAAACAGGCAGGAGAAAATCACATCCGGTTTGATGGTAACAAGCTTTTCAGCATCAGGTGTGGAATCGGGCCCCCCTGGGCCGATCGTAGGAAGATCTTTTAGCTGGGAATTAGCCATGAAATATGGCCTTCCTGTGGGGCTTTTCTTTTCCAGTTCTTCTACTCCAATAACCTTATCTGCTCCATTGACATAACAGACCAACCGTAAGGCCCCGGGGCCAATGGCCACAATCTTCTTGGCGGGGGCTTTGATTTCGACTTCTCTTCCAGACAAGTCTGTTATTTTTATTGTTTGTGCCCCTTTTTTATCTGTATCAGTTGCAGGCTTTTCTCCGCAGCCAATCATCAACGCTGACATCATCAGTAGAACCGCCAGCCCTAAAGCCAAAACAATAGTTTTTCTTCGCATTTTATCACCTTCCATTCAAGTTTTTTAATTGATAATGTTTTTATTCCTTAAAACTAATACCCTTTATAACACCTCCCTGACACTATCCCGGTGCCGCCACCACACATTTTTGGCCGCTGGTAGCTGCGATGATAAAAACCCAGTTTCCGATATTGCTCTCAGGTGGGAACTTGGATTACAAAGGAACAACCACCGGGATCGTCCGAAAGCTTTCCACTGCCACCGGAACTGCATAAACCTCTTCAATATTCTCCGGTGTTATCACTTCAAACCCCCCGGCAGCAAAAATGGTGCCTTTTTTTAAAAAGATAAATTTGTTGGCAAATCTAATGGCGAGATTCAAATCATGCATGGTAACAAGGGCAGCGATCTGCTGTTTTTGTACAACCTTTTTGATAATCTCGAGCACATCCAGCTGGTTTCTTAAATCCAAATTGCTGGTTGGCTCATCCAGTAAAAGCACCCTTGGCTCCTGAGCCAGAGCCCGGGCAATTACAACTTTTTGGAGTTCTCCGCCGCTCAGTTCATCAATAAAACGCAAGGAAAATTCTTCTAAACCAAGTATTTTTATGATACGGTTGACTATCTCCATATCTCGCGCTGTAACATCCCAGGTGATGTGCGGTTTTCTCCCTAGAATGATCGCGTCGAACACTGTAAATCTACCGCCTTCATGCCGCTGTGATACATATCCAATTCTCTGGGCAACTTCCCGGCGGCTCAGTTTAAATACTTCATCTTTTTCTATGGTAATAACCCCTTGCTGCGGCTTTAAAATTTTGTTGATGCATTTCAGCAGAGTGGATTTCCCAACACCATTGGTGCCGAGGATAGCCAGACAATCCCCATTATCCACTTCGAATTTGACATCTTTCAGCACCAGGTGGCTCGGATATCGAAACTCAACACCATCGACCGATAAAATCATTTTTTCTTAAACCCCCTGGAAAGAAGATATAGGAACAACGGAGCACCCATAAAAGAAGTAATAGCTCCAACAGGTAGGACTACCGGTTTAATAATAGTCCTGGCCAGGGTATCTGAAGCAAGGAGCAAGAGGCACCCCATCACAGTGGTTCCCGGGATCAGGAAACGGTGATCCCCACCGATCACTCTCCTCATCATGTGAGGTGCAACAAGACCGATGAAACCGATAATCCCCAAAAACGCAACAGCTACCGAAGTGATCAAAGAAGAGATCAACATGCCGCCCAATCTCAGCTTTTCAACATCAACACCAAGCCCTTTGGCAGTTTCCTCTCCGCTGTCTATGGCATTGTAATCCCATCTGTGCAGCATAAAATAAAGCAAAGCGAGCATAACGAGAAAAAACATAATTCTTACATCAGGCCAGGATGCTCTTCCCAGGTCACCGAAAGTCCAAAAAACAATAGCTGCAACCTGCACATCCTGAGCAAAAAACTGGATTAATGTGGTTGCCGCGGCAAAAAGCGAACCAAGGGCTACTCCGGCCAATACCATTGCTTCCGGTGTAACGCCCACACGGCTGGCCAAAAATAGTATGACAAGTGTAGCTGCCATAGAGAATACAAAGGCTGAAATTGTGACAATATAGGGGTTGCCGATGATTACCGCGTCAGCGCTTCTGCTCTGCATGCTTCCTGCCCCTAAAACAACTATTGCCAGGGCAGCACCAAATGCTGCCCCCTGTGATATTCCAAGGGTAAATGGAGAAGCAAGGGGGTTTCTCAGGATGTTTTGCATCACACAACCCGCAACAGACAACGCCGCTCCTGCTATGATCGCAGCCAGAACCCGTGGGAGCCGGATGTTCCAAATAATGAGCTGGGAACTCTCACTCCCTTTACCCAATAACGTCATAACTACCTGCCCAGGGGTAAGATCAGCTGATCCGGCACAAATAGCGAATATCCCTAAAACTACTGTGAGCAGTGCCAGGGAAATGATGATCGCTGTTTTCCTGCCTGTATATTTGAGGTAACTCTCTGGTATGTCTTTAGCTTGAACTACGCTTTGCTTCATCAATGACACTCCTGGTTTTCGATTTTGTTAACCAGCCTTAACTGAACTGGGGATTATTTTGGTGATAATCTCTTTTAGCGTTTGCTTTAAGGATTCTGCTGTCAGTGGTTCTCCCACAAGATTTGCTTCTGAAATATCAGTGGAGTACGGCAAAACTTCGGCAATTTCAATTTTCTTTGCCTCCAGCATCTCTTTTAAACGAGACTTTGTCTCCTCATCTACTTTGTTCAGGATCACCGAGAATGCTTTACCTGCCTCATCAGCTAATTTAGCTGCCTTTTCAGCCAGTAAAACCGCCTCATAGGATGGATCCACGATCATCAATACTGCATCCACTCCCTCTAATACACCCCTGCCGAAGTGCTCAACACCTGCTTCTGTATCCACAATCACCCATTCTTCGTCACTTTCTTTCAGCTTGTTTAAAAACTCACGAGCCAGTGCTCCCATTGGACAGGCGCATCCTTCATTGGTGTGTTCAACTTTTCCGATCTGTGCCAGTCCAACCGATCCGTTCCAGGACACACTCTCTGTAGAGAGTTCACCGATGCTGAAAGTTCCGGCAAACATTTTTACCTCTTCTGTGCCCCCACTTCTTAGGGAGGCCATGAGTTTACTACCGACAGCCTTCTTGCCCCCAATGTCGTCCATCAGTGTTTGGGCAGGGGGTTGGATACCCAGCATCCTACCAAGGCCGAGGTTGGATTCATCGGCATCAACAACAAGGACCTTATCCTGTTCTCCTAATGTCTGAGCAAGCATTGTCACAAATGTACTTTTACCACTGCCTCCGCGTCCACAAACAAGCACCTTTGGCATTTGATCATTCCTCCTTTATTTGTTTGAACCATCCAATCTTTACTCCAGTAAAGCTGTCCAAATCGCTGGAATAGGGCTTTAAATCCAACAGCGGACTGCCGTCTACTGCTTCAATACCTTGCACAAACAAGCGGTTATCTTCCCGGTGCAGCAGCTTGGCCACACAAAAAGCAATCGGGTTTGGGCGGGATGGCGACCGGCAAGCAAATACACCCCTGAGATCTGGCCCAAAGGGTGTTTTGGTTTGGAATACATCCCTTTTAGCGAGATGCAGCCAATAGAGAACAATCAGATGTGAGGCCCCGTCTATGTCCTTGAGACCCTGAACATAGTCTGAATAGATCTCTAATTCCACTTGCTGATCGGAAAACCGTCCCTGATTTGGTGCATCATCGGGTGACTGGTAGGGGCTGTGGATAATACCGATAGGTACCAGTTCTATGCTGCTCACTCCTCTCTGTTCAGCCTATTAAAATAAAATACCACGAAAGTCCACCTCTTCTGAGATGAAATACCTCCGTGGTATAGTTAATTTATTTTTTTTATAAATAATATCAACTATTGCTTGCTTTATCCCACTTCTGTGGGCTAATTACCACTGTTTTATTTCGTGATAAACATACAATTTCCTTCTTGCTTTTTAATATAATTTTCTCGGTGACAGGGGCCGGTTCTCGTGTCACCTTATATGTAAAAAGGCCATCTTTTTTCCGACCCCTGGCCTCCGGCTTCCGACATCTATTCCCACATCCAACCTCCCACCTCCCACTTCCCACACAAGTAGGGTGCCATTAGACGTATTGCTCCATCAATCTCCCGACTCCGCATAGTAGCCGGGTTTACACTCGATATCATATAAAATGCGGAATTTAGCCAGGTGTACTTCCTCATCATTAAATATTTCTCTTATGATGTCCTGTATTTCCCTGGACTGTGTCTTTTGGAGAATCCTCTTGTATTCCACACGTGCTGCACTTTCACCCTGGATAGCCATTTTGATTCCTTCGCAGTAGCTGGATATCTCTGTAGGACAAACCGGCTGTAGGGCTTCTTCCGGTATGGTGCCGGTTAATCTTTCAAGCAGTCTGGTCAGCGCGGTGGCGTGGTCAAGCTCATCCTTACGGGCCTCGGCAAAGGAATCAACACCGGCAAAGCTTGTTGATAAATCACGCATCTGTGCATAAAAAACCGCTGTTTTTCGTTCATCTAAAAGCGCTGCTTTCAACTCTTTGATCAGCTCATAATGTCTATCACCATAATGCATACTCATGTTCACGCCTCCCTTGTTCATGCTGTTAGCATAATATTCCGGTGGTCCCAAATGAGTGAGCAAAAAAACCATATGTATGTTGGATAGTTAAGAAGAGTGGAGAGAGCGGAGATTACGAGTTATAATGAAGCAAGTATGAAGATTGAAGGTGGACAATGTGAAAAATCACCGGCAGTCAGGGTATCTTTTGACCCGCAGGATCGTCTCCTGGGCCAAGTGGTTCGTTGAACAGGAGGTATCTCCAGGGGATATTTGTGTCGATGCCACTGTGGGAAATGGCAATGACACATTATTTCTGGCAGAGTGTGCAGGTGCACAAGGAAGGGTATACGGGTTTGATATCCAATCAAACGCCATTGAAAACACCAAACAGAAGTTGGCTGCAGCAGGTATGCAGAAAAGAGTTTCTCTGATACAGAACAGCCACGCATTCATGGGTAATTATTTAGCACCTGGTACTATCAAAGCAGTTATGTTCAATCTAGGGTATCTTCCTGGAGGCAACCCTGATCTGATTACCGAACCTGAATCAACTGTGCAGGCGCTGGATGCAGCTTTGCATCTGCTTCAAAAGGGCGGTATAATCACGGTTGCCAGCTACAGGGGACATGCGGGCGCTACAGAAGAGTATACAAGTGTTAATAAGTTCCTAACAAAACTTAATTCAGAAAAATACAAGGTTCTACGACTGGAACCCATTAACCATGACAATCTCCCTCCAGTTCTGTTTGTTGCTCAAAGATATTAGTGGGTATCAGTGGGCGCTTTTTTATCAGCCTATTATTACATTATCTGTTTTGCCCATCAAAAAAGCCGGTATAATAACCGGCTTTTCCCTATCTTATTTATTACTGGCTATTACTGGTTAATAATCTTCTTCACTGCTGTCTCCATCAGAGTCAATAATTTCCTCTAAACATATTTTTACAGAGTATTTGCTGCTGCGAGAACAAGCAGTCATAACAGCCAGTGATTCCAACCTTTTTTCAATTTCAATCGCTGGAAAAACACCTTCCAGACTGAATCTAAAGCCTTTGCTATCAGGACTAGCATCTTTTTCCGAAGTTTCAACATCCTCTTCCGTAATTTTCATTGTTTCTTGCAGCTCAACTGTTCTCTTGCGCGGTCTGTAGGCAGGTGGCCATTGTTCGCTCAATATATCAGTTGTGGCAACCACTGCACCGCTGTGATCCTTTTGAATTCCTAGAATACGTCTGATTTTTCTTACAAAGCTGGTCTGCACTTTCCACTGCTCAGCTAACCTCTGATCACTGATACCGCTCAATTCCAGCATCACATCTTTGGCCCTGGCATCGGGCAGTTGTAAAAAATCAGATAAAGCGATGGTTTCACCCATTTTGTTAAACGCCTCCATATGCTTATAAATAACTACTGGCCCTGATTTCCGGTAATTCCTTCTTGTTGCAGCATCACCCAGGTCACCGGGCATATAAATTTTTTTGGGTCTCTTTTTTCCTACAGCCATTTGTCACCTAGTATGAATACTCCTTTCTATGTAATTGTATTATTCAGCTATACATAGTATTCCACAAATACAAATAATATACATAGCAATTGTGCAGATCTATTGACTCTCTGTTTTTTTCTTGCATTTTATTGCAGTCATTCAACAGAACAACTGCATAAAACAATTTAGTCAGGGTAATTTAAGAATTGAAAAGAAAGAGGGAATGTTCGCATGAAGTTTTCATTCTTTGAAATCTTTTGGATACTATTGATCACCTTATCGCTGTGGCCGCTATTTAAGCATAAAAACATTGAGAGGCTGCGATATAAAGCGATCAGAAGTATTGAACAAAAACGCAAATCAAGGGTTATTACGATCATTCACCGCCAGGAACTGATCAGTATACTGGGTCTTCCACTTACCCGTTACATAAATATCGAGGATTCTGAACAGGTTTTGCGAGCAATCAGGTTGACACCGGATCAGATGCCGATCGATATACTACTGCATACCCCAGGTGGCCTGGTTTTAGCCTCCGAACAGATTGCTCTGGCCTTAAAGCGGCATCCTGCAAAAGTAACGGTCTTCATTCCTCACTATGCCATGTCCGGCGGTACTATGATCACTCTAGCCGCAGATGAAATTGTCATGGATCCCAATGCTGTAGTGGGCCCTGTTGATCCTCAACTGGGTGAATATCCAGCTGTCTCTATTTTAAAAACTGTGGAACGGAAAGAAACCAACAAGGTGGATGACCGCACTCTGATCATGGCAGATATAGCCGCAAAAGCCATGCGTCAGGTAAAAAACTTTATCACAGAACTGCTTAAAGATAGAATACCGGATGAAAAGGCGCGTCACATAGCTGAAATTTTGAGTTCAGGTGCTTGGACGCATGATTACCCAATTACATGTGAACAATTCCAACAGTTAGGGATCTCAGTTTCATGCATGCTTCCCAATGAAATACACCGGCTGATGGAACTATACCCCCAACCCAGTCAACGGCGCCCTTCAGTGCAGTATGTACCTCTTCCCTACAAAGGCAATCCTCCAAAAAGCTAAATTAGGCAGACGCCTTTGCAGCTAAGAAGGCAATACCAGCAGAGGATAAAAACAGAGCCGCAGTTATATCCGACCTCCGACATCCAGCTTCCGATCTCTGTTTTCTGGGTAGAGACACACACAGCTAACGGTACCCCGTTGCATCCAGGTTGAATGTTGGACAATAAAATAGGAAATAATAAGAGAAACTTTCTAAGGAGGATACCGGTGACCGGACAATATAATGTTGATGATGAACTCCGAGAACAAATCCGTACTCTACTGAAAAATGACCGGAATCTGGGCGGTTATGGGCTTAATTGTGATGTAGTTGAAGGAGAAGTTCAGCTTCAGGGGATTGTGGACACTTTAAAGGAAAAAGAATGGGCAGAAGATTTAGTACGCCAGGTATCGGGAGTAAAGGGGGTAGCTAATGCTGTCTCCATCAGCACCGATGGTTCGATCACTGACGATGAGATAATCCAGGAAGTCCAAGAGGAATTGGAGGGGGATCCGGACGGAAATCTTTTTAATATTGGTGTAGGAAGTGTTAATCGCGGGAAAGTTGTGCTGGCGGGTCGGTCAAATGACCCCGCGGAGATCGAAGCAGCTGTCAAAGCCGCTTCTAAAGCTCGAGGGGTTACCGAAGTGATCAGTCAGGTAAAACAAGAATCAGGTGAGGATGCATTAACCCCGGAAGAAATCTTTCACAGTCAGGTAAACAATGACGAAGAGTGACAGATCAATCTTTCCATTACCCCTTTCTTCGAAGGGGCATTGAAGGGGGCATGCTCAATCTTTACGTATACCTCGGCAGTCAATACACCCCTTCCCGGCCCAAAATTGTTCCTGTTCTTCGGGGCTGAATGTAGTGAGAATTATTGTTACATCCCATAGGGTTTCGCACAGCGGGCACATCACGGCCCGCCCTGATCCATTGACACCGGATATGCCCTCCGGGTCAGGAGGGCCTCCCCTCATATAAATCTAGAACACCTCCCAAACATCTATTCACCGAAAACCTTGAGCAGCATTCTTTTGCGTCTCTGGCCGTCAAACTCAGCATAAAAGACCTGCTGCCAGGGACCGAGATCCAGTTTGCCGTCAGTTACCGGCACCATCACCTGGTGATGAAAAAGGATGCTTTTCAGGTGGGCATCACCATTGGTCTCTCCGGTCCGGTGGTGCCTGTAGTCCCCTCTAAACGGGGCAAGCTCCTCGGCCCACTCCAACATATCTGCTTTGATTCCTTCCTCTTCATCATTGACATAAACTCCAGCAGTGATGTGCATGGCGCTTACCAGAACCATTCCCTCTTTGATACCTGCTGTTTTCACAGCATTTTCCACAAGATCGGTGATATTGATGAATTCCCTCTTCTGTTTTATATTAAACCAGTGGTATTCAGTATGCCATTTCATAGATATCCCTCCTTTCTGCTGTCATACTGCTGTTATGCTACAACACTTTATTGCGCACCAGTACTGAATTGCCCAGGTCAACTCCCAGATGTTTTGCTATTACCGAACACTTGGCCTGCAGTAGGAAAAAGGTTTTATCACCGGCGAAAGATGTTCCCTCCAGTGTTTCATAATTAGCCTGGCCCTTGGCTAGAACCAGATTGGCAGATTCCATTAATGAACAGAAATCCGAACTGCTGATTTCAGGTATCACTCCCAGGTAGTTGTTTCCTGTTGTCAGTACATTTGCCAGGAGGGGAATCCCTGTATCCTCTACATCATCCATTGTGGCGTCATTTAGGATTGGCCCACCTTTCACAACATAAAACATCTCTTCTGTAAAGCTGCGTAAGCTTGCCATAAGCATATAATCGAAAAAGACTTCCCCACTATTGTCACCGATAATAACCAGGGGTCCTCTATTATTTAAGAGTTCACGAAAAGTCTCAATATCATTCCGCTGGAACCCACGGTTCAGTTCCTGGCTGATGCTTTCTCCTACATCAAAATTCGGGTTGATTCCCATATCTATAACATTCCCTGCAACTGCAGTCTTTAGTGCAGTCAGGAGAGGATTCTCGCTAAAAGAAATAATCCTTTCCAAAGCAGGCAGGAAGGTGCGTGCCAGTTGGTTGGAAGCGGCTTTTGCTTCCCTAAAAGGGTCTTCTTGTCCCATCAAGCAATAAGCGTTAAATAAAACCAGTGAAGTATTCTCAGCAGGAGTTTTCGACGGATCCAGTTCGGCAATTGTAGGATAAAGAGCATTAATAATTGAATAATGTTCTCTTTCTTCGAGACCGGCCGTACGCAGTGTAGAAATCACCTGCTTGATATAACATGGAACACAGTCAACAGTGGACTGCATATTCACACCCCCATTTTAAAGATGATTGTATATTTTTTCTAGCGCATCTCCGGTATGGTTCGTTTCCAGTTTTACTGTTGACAGGTGATCTAGTGCTGTGGGCCCTTTATTGATGATTATGAAAGTTTTCCTGGAAGCGCAGTATTCCCCGATAAAACCCGCCAGCGGGTAGACAGTTAGAGATGACCCAATCACAACTAACACATCGGCACTGAGAATGGTATCTCTGGCCTGACGGTGGTTTTGTATGGGTTCCCCAAACAGGACAACATCAGGTTTTAAGATACTCTGACATTGAGGACACTTAGGGACTACCTCAGGATATTTGCGGACATAATCTGCATCAACTAATGTATTACAGGTGAATTTGGTGCACACAAACCGTTCGGCATTCCCATGAACCGCAATCACCCGCTTGCTGCCCGCTTCCTGGTGCAGGTTATCAATGTTCTGTGTCACAATCGCCCCTGATCATTCCCTTTTTTTCCATTTCGGCAAGCAGGCAATGGGCGCGGCTCGGTTTAACCTGAGGCATCATAAAGTAATTCCTATAAAAATCATAAAAGTTCCCTGGTTTTTTCCTGAACGTATTGATATTGAGCAGACTGAGCACTTTATCTTCGCCCAGGGTGCGGTAAATCCCCTTCTCCCCACGAAAATCAGGGATACCCGCTTCTGTGCTGATGCCTGCTCCGGTGACAACTACTGTGTTCTGCGTAGCTGCAAGTAATTCTGCTATTTTTTGATATGCTTGTCCTTCCTCCACTATTCATTCACCACCGATTACTCTGGGAGCTGCTTCTGCAGCTCTTTTTGAAAAACGTCAAAACTGTCCCGTCCGAACAGGCAGAAAACAACCCTCTTCAATCCGGTAGTTCCAGATAAGTACTCGATTATGTTTTCCAGCATAATCTCAGCGCAGCGGTCGATGGGAAAGCCGAAAATACCCGCACTGATCGCCGGGAAAGTTATGCTCTCCAGACCCTCGCGGTCCGCCAGCTTAAGGCTGTTCACAGTAGCATTCTTTAATTTTTCATCTTCATTACCCTCACCCATTCTGGGCCCCACCGTATGGATCACATGCCTTGCCTTGAGACGGCCCGCTCCGGTGATCACCGCTTCTCCCACCGCACAGTACCCTATTTTATCTGATTCATCCTGAATGATCCGGCTGCCTTTTCTGACAATGGCTCCCGCCACTCCACCTCCATGTTTTAGGTGGGAGTTGGCGGCATTGACAATGGCATCTGTGGCCATTTCGGTAATATCACCTTCGATGAGCTCCAGTACAGAGTTGTTCACCCTTCTCAACATATTCAATCTGCCCCCTTAGCTAAACAATCCTTTCCATCGACTAACAACTGAACACAACGACTAACCACTATCGACTAACGGCTAACTTGCATGGCTTGCTTTTTGCTTTAAGATAGCAGATGTCCATCTTTTCTCCAGACTCAGACCTCCAGCCTCCGTCATTTATTCCCACTTCCAACCTCTCGCTTCTCACATCCATTTTGCCAGGCTTGCTATTATTGTTTTAGTGGTCTACGAACCAAACCGGCAAACTATGAACCCCATGAAATATACATATACAAAGATATCTGACAACAGCTATGGATTTGGTGCACTGGGGATGCACTGGGGACAGTTCCTGTTGCATTATTCCGATTGCATCATTCCAACCTCAGGTATCAGCTACCTCGGTATCAGAAATCTCTTTCAGTGCAGCGATTTCATAATAAATGCCATAATTATCTTTGTTCAAGGGAAAAGGGCTCTGCAGCCATCTCTCCGTGATAGGGGATCAGCAAATCTTTTAAGTCACTTCTTCTTGTTCCTTCCTGCCAGGCCCTCATCCTTCCCTCATCATCTAAGATCACAGGCATACGGTTGTGTATATTTTTCATAAAATTATTGGGTTCAGTTGTAATGATACTGCAAGAAAGTACCACCTCACCGTCCTTTGGTTTCCACAGCTCCCAGATACCTGCAAAGGAAAAAATCTTATGGTTGGGTAGATAGATACGCAAGGGGTTCTCGCCTCGCTGCTTCCATTCATAGAAGCTCTCAGCGGGGATTAGACAGCGTCTTTTGTAAAAGGCATTGCGAAATGATGGCTTCTGGTCGATGGTCTCGGCCCGTGCATTGAACATTTTATAACCGGCAGATGGTTTTTTCAACCATGATGGGATCAATCCCCAGCGCATTAGGGACAAACGCCTTTTATCATACGTGCCGGTAATAACCGGAATCATTTGGCCGGGAGCAATGTTATGATCAGGCTGGTACTGCACAGACAGATCACGGATCCGAAAATATTCGGCTATTGCATTTCCCTCCACCGTAAGACTAAAACGCCCACACAAAGACCCGGTCACCCCTTTATCGATGATAATTATATATTCAATAAAACTAATAAAAAACCTGCCTTATATTTGCTTATTACTATAATAGCCCATAAAATCCTGCTGTTACCATAGAATGCACTGGGGATTAAAAAAGGAGCACAACTTGTGTGCTCCTTTAAATTATATTCTGGCAGCGACCTACTCTCCCGGGATGTCCCAGTACCATCAGCGCTGGAGGGCTTAACTGCCGTGTTCGGAATGGGAACGGGTGTTGCCCCTCCGCTCTAACCACCAGAAACTTTATTCAATTCATGTGACAGGGGGACGGGGGTCGTGTCATCGTGTCATCTGCACATAGATCACACAAACACCATCCACCAACCTGAAAGACGGAAGCCGGAAGCCGGAGGCCGGATGTTAGAAGTCTGAAGTGGACACATCGGGGGCATTCCCCTTTCATATGTATCGTGCTATCATCTTTTTCCAACCACTAACGACCAACCACCAACTATTAAATCAATATCGAGATACTGTGTCCTATACTGTGACTTGCAATCTGTGGCATGGCATATTAAATCCTACCACCAACCACCAACTACTTAGCCTTTTGGGCGATTCCTTGGACCTGCCAAAGTAACCGTCCCCGTGGCTGCTGCTTATTTCTTTTTGGACAATCCTTTGGACCTGCCAAAGTGACCGTCCCCGTGGCTGGTCATACCAAGCAAAGGCGACTGGCGACAGTTTAGGCAAGCCCTCGACCTATTAGTACCGGTCCGCTTAAAGAGTTACCCCTCTTACACTCCCGGCCTATCTACCTGGTCATCTTCCAGGGGTCTTACTCCAGCTTGCGCTGGATGGGAAACCTCATCTTGGGGCCGGCTTCGCGCTTAGATGCTTTCAGCGCTTATCCGTTCCAAACATAGCTACCCAGCTGTACCGTTGGCACGATAACTGGTACACCAGTGGTCTGTCCATCCCGGTCCTCTCGTACTAGGGACAGCCCCCCCTCAAGTTTCCTGCGCCTGCGACGGATAGGGACCGAACTGTCTCACGACGTTCTGAACCCAGCTCACGTACCGCTTTAATGGGCGAACAGCCCAACCCTTGGGACGTACT
>NZ_CDRZ01000257.1 GCF_000946815.1 Syntrophaceticus schinkii
TTAAGGTTTAGTAAAACTTGGGGTCGAGTTAGGGCTCCCCGTCATCCGCATGCTGAGCATTATTATCTCATTTCTACCGGATAGTATAGTGAGCACATTCCCTGTTATTTTAAGGCCCATTCTCGGAAATGGGTTTGTGGTGGGTGTTTTAGCTGTGCTGATCATGGAGCATCTGATCTTTAGGGAAAAAGTAGGATCCCACCAGGGGCGGCAATAGGAATATCATCGAAAAAAAGGAATGGCTAGTAGTTTTGGGACAACAGTTTTTCCTAGAGAGTCTAATTGCGTTCCTCCGGGCGGAAGAAAATTAGTATTGACAAATATATTATAGTGGACTAAAATTGTCCTATATAGGCATTCCGAAGGTATTAATATTTCTTTGTTGCTTAGTACACTTTTTTGCCTGTAAAGGAGGGATAGGATGTCTGGATTTGGACAACGATTGAAATACCTCTTCACTTCTACCAATGGGCTTGTTTTAACTGCTATTGCCATTACCGGACTGCTGGCTGCCTTGATGAGTACTCTGTCTGGTCCCATGGCCGAATGGGGTGTCAGAGAGATTACCATTAAAGTTTTGGGTATGAAGCTTGTGGAGGCAGAGCGAGAGGGGAGGGTTGTCCTGCTTTACCATTCTTTTTTCATGCCGGTGGTGGCCATTCTCGTTTACTTCATCACAGCCAATGTCCGCATCAAGGAAAATTGGGATTCCTTCATTAACAGCACAGTTACTGTGGGGTATATTACTGCTGTTTGTTCAGGGATTGGGTTTGCTTATTTTGGCCATAGTCCTGCCCTGCATGGGTTGATGCTGGTTGGCTTATCACTGGTATTTTTTGCAGGTGTAATGCTGGCGGGGGCTCTCTGGCCCTGGAATAAGGAGTATTATCTATCACCTGATTCTCCATATGCCCATACCAGAAGAGGGGTAGATTTAGAAAGGGTTGCTTTTTGGGTAGTCACAGTAGCAACTCTTGGTTCCGCTGCATTAGGGGCCTGGGCAGGGGCTTACTACGGCAGTGGTTTTGAAACAGTATTGGCAGAGGATATTGTTCGGCAACCCATCAAAACAACACTGGAACTTGCGGTTGTAGGGCACCTGCACATTATGCTGTCCTTGATCGGAATCACTGCGATTCTCTTGTTGGGACGCTGGTTCGATTTCCACGGTTTTTGGCATCGTCTTGCTATGCCCTTGTTGATCATTGGATCCATTACCATGACAATTGGTTGTTGGGGGGTTGTCTCCTTCCAGAGTATTGCCCACATAATCATTTATACAGGCTCTTTATTCGCTCTGGCAGGGGCACTCTTTCTAGTAATTTTCGGTATACCCGCATTGGTCAGAGATTATCTAAACCAGTGGAAGATCAAGAATGCAACTGCTGGGCAGAAAATCAAGGCACTTCTCTATGATCCCCTGAAATTCGGTGCATTGTGGCAGATAATTTTTATGAATTTTACTACCACTTTTGTGGGGATCTTTATGGCCATCAAATTGGATAAAATTTTCCGTACCTGGCCCTTGCGTGAAGAACGCATCGAACTGGCAGGGCACTGGCATATTCTGGCTTCCATCATAGCTATCGCGCTTCTTCTTTATTTTGTAGATCAACTTAACTTGAAGGGTTTACCCCGCCGGTTATTCGGATGGACTGTTATTATCGGAGCAGATCTTGCCTTTGCAGCAATAACTGTCTTTGCCATGAAGAGGCTGTTTGTCAGTGAATACATGCAGCAGCCTGTTGTGAACCTGACCATGCTGCTGTCAGAGATCGGCCTTGGGGTGACAATGGTTTCCCTTGCCCTCCTATTAGTCTGGCGTTTGGTGGACCTGTTCAAAGCCGATGGACTTTGGAAACAAGAACTGCAAGAAGCGGATACCAGCAGTTTTACCGGCAAGCCGGCAAGTATGTAAAAGGTATCAACAGAACAGTGGCAGGAGGTGCTCAGTTTATGAAAAAGATTACGCTCATTGTTTTCCTGATATGCTGTTTGACACTGCTTTTCGGCTGTGGTTCCATACCGGAAACGCCGGAGGCTGTAAGCTTATATAAAGATGCGGGTATTGCTCCAGATACCTGGGCCAAGGTACCGGCCGGGTCCTTTTTCAAGGGGCAGTTCAACCACCCAACTGAGATTAACTATGACTACGAGATAATGACAACAGAAGTCACCAATGCCCAGTATGCCCAGTACCTTGGAGAGGCATTGGCGGCCGGGAGGATTAAAATCAAAGACGGGAAAGTTTTGGGACCGTACCCTGGGGATAAGTACCACGAAGGTAAACATGAAGAAAAGATCGTGGCAGGAGACTACCTGCACATGGATCTGAAAGATTCCGCCTGCAGGATCTCATTTGATGGTGATCGCTTCAGTGTAAAACCAGAATATGAAAATCACCCGGTTACCATGGTTACCTGGTTTGGGGCTAAAGCCTATTGTGACTTCTATGGATACCGGCTACCCACAGATGACGAGTGGGAAAAAGCTGCCCGGGGCACAGATGATCGTCCTTACCCCTGGGGTGAAGGGGTGAGTGAGGGCAAATTCAATTATCAAAACAGCAATGACCCCTTCGAAACAAAAGCTGGGTACAGTGATACAACTCCAGTAGGATTTTATAACGGACAAAAATATGGAGATTTTCAGACCATCGATGCCAAGAGTCCGTACGGGTTATATGATATGGCCGGCAATGTCGGTGAATGGACAGGAAATATTTATTACCAGGTGCATTACCGAAACATCCGTGGGGGCAGCAAAGCCACCGGCGCAATTGATGCCCGGGTTTGGAAAACAGACTGCGCCCAACCGGAATGGGCAAGCCCGAGTATCGGGTTCCGCTGTGTTCGAGATTAAAAGAAAATATAAACAATATTTGATTCTCCCTGGGACAGCCAAAAGGTTATCCCAGTTTTTATAATGGTGGTCAAATGGCCTGCTGCTTGCTGTCAATTAGGAATTAGAGAAAAGCTTAGTATTATTGGTAAAATACACTTGACACGATTTATGTATTATTATATTATAATAATTAAATATAGACGATTGTTTCAAATCGAGGTGAGCATGGTGCCACAGCTAGAAACATTTACGACAAATCCTAAGCTGTTTAAGGAAAAAGCTGAACTCTTGAAAGTTCTGGCGCACCCGGTACGTCTCTGTATCGTCAGGGGGTTGATGGCCCAGGATGAATGCAATGTTTCTCATATTCAAAGCTGTCTGGATATGCCGCAGTCAACCATATCACAACACTTAGCCAAACTTCGCGGTGCGGGCATCATAGAAGGGAGACGCTGTGGGCTGCAAGTATATTATAGTGTGATTAATAAGGATGCACGTAAAATTGTGCGGGTACTATTTAGTTAAATAACTTTGCGGCTAATTTTTTTTTACATCGGTTATCTTATTACATGAATATATGAATAAGTGAATATTTAGAGGGCTGTCATGAGTAAGAAGATTGTCATTGATGGAGGAGTTGCAGGTGGAGTCAAGTTGTATCAGGGGTTATCTGGCTTATCGCATTTTTGTACAGAGTGGGTGATGGGTGGATTTACAAACCGGTGAGCGATGAAAAAAGCAATGCACCAGATTATATAAAAAAATAGATGGGGATGAGTGATTTATATGCCGATGTACGAATACCAGTGCCAGAAATGCGGTGAGAAATTTTCGGTTATTGTCAATTGGTTTAAGAGGAACAAAGTGAACTGTCCTAAATGCGGCAGTACAAATGCCAAACGACTGGTATCAACTTTTTCCGTTAATTCTCCTGGCTGTGGAGATAACAGGAAAAGTCCCTTCAGCTGAAGGTAAAAAAACAGGGCAGTTGCCCTGTATCAAAAGCAGACAGAGGGCTTTAAGGGTACTAGTTTGAAGCGAAAAAGGTAAGGAGGGGAGAAAAGCTATAAAAGAAACTCAAAAGAGCAGAACAAAATAATTAGTAAAAAAGGAGAGGATACCATGAACATTAAGGGAACAAAAACAGAAAAAAACCTGGCAGCAGCATTTGCAGGTGAATCTCAGGCAAGAAACAAATATACATACTTTGCATCTGTTGCAAGAAAGGAAGGCTTTGATCAAATTGCTGCAATCTTTGAAGCAACTGCAAACAATGAAAAAGAACAACGCAAAGCTTTGGTTTAAGGCTCTGGGTGAACTTGGAGACACAGCAGCTAACTTGCTTCAGGCCGCTGAAGGTGAAAACTACGAGTGGACTGACATGTATGAAGGCTTTGCCAGGGAGGCAGAGGAAGAAGGCTTTACTAAGCTTGCAGCACAGTTCAGAATGGTTGCACAGATTGAAAAGGCTCATGAGGAAAGATACCGTGCACTCCTCAATAATATCGAAATTAAAGAGGTATTTGAAAAAGCAGATGAAACCATGTGGGAATGCCGCAACTGCGGACATCTCGTAATGGGCAAGAAAGCGCCCAAAATCTGTCCCGTTTGCGCACATCCACAAAGCTTCTTTGAAGTCAGGAAAGAAAATTATTGATAACCCCGCAAGTACGATCGGACCTGCTGTGACTTTTGGATACATTGCTGTAATACAAAATAAAAAAAAGAGCCCGCTAATTTTCGGCGGGCTTTTTACCTATTATTTACTGTTCCTGCTGTTCAAAAACCTTGTACTGAGGTTCCTGTTGTTCCAGGTAATTCACTCGACCCTTAATTCCGTTTTTAATCTCCTCCAGCTGTTTGGAATAATCAGAAAACATCTTCTGAGCGTTTTATCCTGCGTATCCAGGGCAAAGGTTTTTAATTCTGCTGTAGCACTTTCCAGTGAAGCAAGTACCTGGTTTACTTTTACTCCGATTGTCACATCTATTCCCCCTATAAAATTATTATTAATACTATTTTGTGCTCTTAATCCAAGATCAATTCTGGTTAAACCAGACATTTGTAACAAAATAATGATGACATCTTCCGTACGCAGTACCGTTTTGACGGAGTAACAAAACCTTCTTCCCACAATACATGCAATAGGGAACCGTCCCCGCCGCATCGTCCACACAGAAACAGAAATGCACCAGGAACCGTCCCCGGTGCATCCACGCAGAAATGCGCCGGGAACCGTCCCCGGTGCATCTAAAAAAAAGGAGGTTGCTCTATCCATTGCGAATAATTGTTAGGGGAGGTGACAGCAGCGGCGCAAGGCGCAATATCGCTGTAAATTAATATGCCTGTTTGGAGATTTCGCAATACAAGTATTATCTATCCAAAATATAAGCTCCTGGAGGGCATCCTCGCTGCCAGGGGTTTAAATGCAGATGAACTATCCGGTGCATCTCGGCTTGATCCATATCAGGTACCCGGTATGGAGCAGGTGGCACGCCGCATTGCCCAGGCTGCTTCCAATAAAGAAAAGGTGCTCATTTTTGGTGATTATGACTGTGATGGGATCTGCAGCACGCTGATCATGATGCGGTTCCTGGAACGCTGTGGTGCACTTGCTGCATTCCACCTGCCGTCACGCCAGGATGAGGGTTATGGCATTCGTCCAGATCATGTGGAGCGGGCGGTTGATGAAGGCTTTGACCTGATTGTAACTGTGGACAACGGTATTTCTGCATTTCAGGCGGCAGAAACAGCACAGGTTCTGGGGATTGATCTGGTTATTACAGATCACCATGAGCCTCAGGATAAGATACCGGAGGCACCTGTTGTTGACCCAAAACTACCCGGGTCCAGCTGTTACCGTGAGTATTCGGGTGCAGGTGTTGCCTATCTAACCTGCTGTGCTGTTGCCCAGCTGCTCGGCCGCCCGGAGCCTGAGGATTTTTTGGATCTGGTGTCATTGGCTACAGTTGTGGATGTTTGCCCCTTGACAGGTGATAATTTCGTTTTGGCGAGGAGAGGCCTCTTACAGATGAGAAGCAGCTTGCGCCCGGGACTGCAAGCCTTATTTAACTGTAATAATCAGTATCAGATTACCGGACGGACCATGGGTTGGATCCTGGGGCCGCACATCAATGCCGCGGGGAGGTTCGGTGATCCTCTCCTGGCATACAACCTGCTTTCCGCAAAGACACCGGAGGAGGCAGAGCCCCTTGCTGCGGAATTGAAAAAAGTAAATACAGAGCGCAAGAACGCGGTGGAAGTAATCAAACAAGAGTGTCTTTCCATGTATGACGGCTCCTATTTTCCCCTCCTGGCTTCACCGGACTGGCATGAAGGGATCGTCGGTATCGCTGCAGGCCGGCTTGTGGATGCGGTATCACGGCCGGCAGCGGTCGGTGCTATCTGCGGTGAAGAGGCGCGATTCTCCGCAAGATCCTTAGGGAAATTTGACCTGGTAGAGGCCCTGGCTGAGTGCCAATCCCAAACCGGGGCTTTGCTTAGATTTGGTGGGCATAAATTGGCAGCGGGTTTCTCCCTTAACTCAAATAATATTCCTGAGGTGAAGGGTTTTTTGAATAAATTTGCTCAGGAGTGTCTGCAGCCGGAAGACAAGGTACACTGGATCGAAGTAGATGCTTCTCTTGCTGCTGTGCCGCCGCCCAGCGAAGTGGCCTCTCTGGATTATCTGGAGCCGCACGGAAAGGATAATCCAGAGCCGACCTTCTATATCAATGACCGCGCAGTTGATGTAAAAAGCGGTACTGGATGGACACTGGTCAGGCTGAATTCCGGCTTGAAATATTTTACCTCACAGCCGATACAGGCAGGGGATAGAGTGCATACTGTTCTCTCACTGGCTGTTGATGAATACAACGGTTTTCAAAATATAATCGGCAATGCCAGAGATGTGCGCCCCTTCCTCTGTTCCAGAAACAATCTGTTGCAGCAATACTTGAAATGGAGGCGGGGCGAAGAGATCACAGAACTGGCAGAAAAAATATTTCATGAACTCGATCTGGAGCGTACAGGAGATAACAACAAAACGAACCTTTTCTTGAGCCCCACTTTTCTGCGCTTTGGAATTGTGAAGGAGGGGAGGAAAAGATAAGTGAACCTTTTTCTTTCATCACTGGCCATAATAGGCGAGAAATATCTGTTTCAAGATAAATACCTTGTCGTTCCCGGCTACCAGGCAGGAAATGTTCTATGTAAAGGCCTGATTCAATCCGGGGTGAATTGGGTCAATCTGCGCCCGGAGACCCCCACAGGCCTTGCCCTTCGGATAGCTGGGGAGCATCTGGCCATACACCGGATCTCTGTGCTTTCCGGAAATCTTTCCTTAATTATAGTGGAAGAGTTACTGCAGAAGCTTCAAGAGGAGGGAAACCTCAGGTATTTTGCCGGGCAGAATATCACACAGGGCCTGGCAGCGGCCTTATCCTCAGCAATTTCTGAGTTGAGGATGTGCGGCATCAGCAGTGATGCCCTTCTGGAAGAGCATTTCATTTGCCTGGGAAAAGGCAAGGACATGAAACTGCTGCTTCAGGAGTACGAAGATTATCTTTTAGAGCACAGTTACCTGGATCAACCAGGACTGCTCTCATTGGCCTTGAATCTGGTCCCCGCTTACCAGGCTGAAGATGCCGGAGATGGCGGAGATGCTGGAGAAGGCGGAGACGCAGAAGATGATCAGCCCATCTACCTGGTGCCCTCTTTCTACCAATGGAAACCCCTGGAGAATAAACTGATCCGTAAACTTGCCAGAGACCGTTTGCTCTTCTTGCCTGTGGAAACAATTGCCATGAAAGAAGAGCTGCCTGTGAACACAGATGTTGAGCTTTTAAGCTGGCTGCATATGCCGGAACTGGCTCCATCCCCAGTGGGAGATGACTCGGTGAGCTTTTTCCATGCTTACGGTATCACCAATGAACTCAGACACGTTCTGCGGCTGGTACAGGAAAAGAAAATACCCCTGGATCAGGTCAGTGTAGCCTGTACTAAGGATGAGTATATACCGGCACTTTATTCATTATCCCGTATGATGGGATTTGGTTTAACTGTCTTCGAGGGCATACCTGTCGCTCTCACCGGTCCCGGGAAAGTTTTGCAGGAGATTAACAATTGGATCTCTGAGGACTTTTCAGTCAGCGCCTTGATCGATCTGTTTACAGCTGGGGATGTGGTGCTTAAATCTGAGCAAAGTGAGGAAATCCCCTCTATAGCAGCAGCCCGCCTGCTGAAAACTTCCGGCATCGGATGGAGCAGAGAACGCTATCTGCTGCTGGTAAAGCAGGCCAGACATCACCAGGAGAGTGAAAACGCTGACAGGCTTTCTTCTTTGATACAGTCTCTGTTTAAGCGGATCCCTTTAGAAAATGAAGAGGGAAAGGTGTATTTTCGTGATTTCTGCAGCGGTCTGGCAGAGATACTGCAGATTTTGTCCAATGTTAAAGACGAACTGGACAAGGCAGCATTATCGACCATTACCTCCTGTCTGGAACAAATCGCCGCCTTTTCCAAACTTGAATTAGGTATAGAAGAAGCGGTGGAAAAGACTGCTGATATGCTAGAGAGCCTGCGGGTAGGACAATCCGGACCCAAACCGGGAGATGTACACCTCACAAGCTACCGCAATCTGATCTGGTCGGGGCGTCCCTACACCTTTGTTGTGGGCCTGGATGCCGATACCTTTCCCGGTGCTTTCCGTCAGGACCCGGTGCTTCTGGATTCAGAACGACAGATGATCCACGCTGATCTGCCTCTGGGACTCGATAAACTTGAGGAAAAACAGTTTCTAATGGCCACAGCATTAGCATCACGAAGGGGAGAAGTGGTGTTGAGTTACCCCTCATATGATGTTGTGGAGAACCAGGATGCTTACCCGGCCTCGATTCTTTTGCAAGTGTACCGGCTGCTGGAGGGAGATGCGGATCTTGATTATTCAGATCTGCTGAATTTTCTGGGACACCCGGTTGGATATTGCAGTCAGCATGGTGACAACCCACTTGATGAAGTGGAATGGTGGATCTATCAAAACCTTGCCGGAAACCTGCAGGATGCCGCAGTTGTGGGAAAATGCTACAAAGGTACTGCCCGCAGACTTACATCTGCCAGGGCCAGGCAGGAGGATGTGCCGACAGAATATGATGGAGCTCTGACGAGATACGGCAGCACCGCTCCCTGGGGCGGGGAGATCCTCTCCTGCAGCCAGATCGAATATCTGGCCAGCTGTCCTTTTGCCTATTTTCTCAGGTATGTGCTGGGGATCTACCCTCCGGATGAGGTATCTTATGACCCCACAAGGTGGCTTGCTCCATTAGAGCGCGGCAGTCTACTCCACAGCCTCTTCTGCAGCTTTATGCGCAAGATAGCTATAGAAGGGGAAGTAGTAGATCCGGTAAAACATAAAAATATTCTTTTGGAGATGGCCGGTGAACTGGTTGAACAGTATAAGGATAAGATTCCACCACCAAGTGATCTTGTTTTGCAAGGTGAAACCAACGAGATACTGGAGTGTTGTGAGGTTTTTCTGGCAACAGAAGCGCGCAGGAATTCCATCCCCTGTTATTTTGAAGTCCCCTTTGGTTTAGGGCAACAAGAAGTGGAAAAAGCGGGCTGTGGACTGGCAGATCCCGTTTGCCTGGATCTGGGTCAGGGTCGAATTCTTGCTTTCCGCGGCAGGATCGACAGGATCGACCAGCTGGCAGAGGGAGACTACTGTGTCTGGGATTATAAAACCGGAAGTGCTGCAGATTATGGAGAGCAGCTGTACTTCAACAAGGGGCAGCAAGTGCAGCACGCTCTGTATGCCCTTGCAGCAGAGGAGATCCTGAGGCAGATATCACCTAGGAAATCTGCAAAAGTTCGCTTTGCGGGCTATATTTTCCCCAGCAGAAAGGGAGAGGGTTGGGATGTCTCCCATCCTGTTAAAAACAGAGAACTGCTGGTAAGTTTATTGAATACAGCATGCGAGGTTGTGGAGAGCGGCACCTTTGTGGCATCCCATGAAGCTTCAAGATGCCGCTACTGCGAGTATGCAACGGTCTGCATTCCGGAATCAGCAGTGCAGCGGGCAAAAAATCTTGTTGGCAACCGCATTGCTGTTCGGCTGGACCCCTGGAGGAGGCTGCAGGAATATGTCTAGGGTTATTCTACAAGATGAAACCGCACGCCAGGCGATTATAAGTGATCTGGATACCTGCCTGTTGGTGGAGGCGGGGGCGGGATCCGGAAAAACAACCAGCCTGGTGCAGCGCATGGTTGCTCTGATCAAAGAGAACCGCTGCCAGGTGGATACCCTGGCAGCGATCACCTTCACCCGTAAGGCTGCTGCAGAGTTGAAGGGGAGATTCCAGCTTGCCCTGGAAGAGGCTTTTGCTGAAGAGAGCGATCCGGTAAAGAGGGTAAGACTGGATCAGGCTCTGGGAAAACTGGGACGCTGTTTTGTGGGTACTGTTCACTCCTTTTGTTCCACTCTGTTGAGGGAACGCCCTGTGGAGGCGAGAATAGATCCTGATTTTGGAGAGTTGGAGGAACTGGATGATGCTGTTTTGAGGAGCAGGGCCTGGGATGACTACCTGCTGCAGATGCAGTTAACAGATCCCCAGGCACTAAAAGTTTTGAGCGATATCGGCTGTGACCCCGGGGAGCTCAAAGATTTTTACGAAACACTGCTCAATTACCCCGATGTTGAAATTGTGCAAAAGGCAGTTCCTATGCCTAACTTTGACGAGATCCGGCACGAATTATACAGCTTTCTGGACTGGGCGCAGGGGCTCCTGCCGCAGCAGGTGCCGCCAAAGGGATGGGACGCCCTTCAAAAACTGATCAGAAAAGGGATCCAGCACCGCGATATCTTCGATTTGGAGGAAGATTTGAACCTTCTTGAGCTCTTGTCCGAACTTGATCGGAAGCCAGGTATAGTCAAGAATCGCTGGGATGATCCCGATGATGCCCAGGACGCTCTCGATGCATTTGAAAAGCTTAAAGAGGAACACATCTTGCCCTTTTTGCGGCAGTGGAGGGAACACTGCTACTGTGTTTTAGTGGATTTCGTACAGCCGGCTCTTGATTATTATCGAGACTTGAAGGATGAACGATCAAAGCTCAACTTTCAGGATCTTTTATTGCAAGCGGCATCTCTGCTCAGAGATAATCCGGAGGTGCGCTGTTACTTTCAGGGGAGGTTTACTCACCTTCTGGTTGATGAGTTTCAGGATACCGACCCCGTTCAGGCAGAGGTGATGTTCTACCTGACAGGAACGGATCTGGCTGAGAAAAACTGGTACCGCTTGATACCGCGACCGGGTTCCCTCTTCGTGGTGGGTGACCCCAGACAGTCCATTTACCGCTTCAGGAGAGCGGATATTGACACCTACAATGAGGTTAAAAAGCTTCTTGAGGCCAGCGGCGGCCGGGTGCTAACCCTGACAACTAATTTCCGTTCTGTTAAAGCTATAGGGGGATGGGTTAACAGTGTGTTTCATGACGTCTTTCCCCAACAAGCCATACCCTGCCAGGCGTCCTTTGCTTCCATGGACACAGTGCGCTTCGATGGGAAGGGCTGTGACTCCGGCATTAGGTTGATCAGCATTCCCAAGGTCGCGCGCAACAACAGAAGAGAAATCACACAAATAGATGCGGAAAAGATCGCCTCTTTTATCTATAGGGCTTTACATGGAGAGCTTAAACTGGCCAGAACACCTGAAGAAAACAAGATGGGTCTTACAGAGAACCCACAGCCCGGTGATTTTTTGCTTCTGCTGCGCTATAAAGCGTATATGGATGTCTATGCCAGGGCTCTTGAAGATCTGGGTATACCCTTCAGGATTGCGGGAGGCAGCGGTTTTTCCGCATCTCGGGAGATAAGAGACTTGCTGCATCTTTTTCAATCCCTTCTTGATCCGGAAGACCCGATTAAGCTCCTCTCAGCACTCAGAGGCGGACTTTTTGCAGTCAGCGATGATTCTCTGTGGGAGTTCAAAGAGGCCGGGGGTGATTTTCATATTAATGCACAAATGCCGGCTGCTCTGGACACTGATACAGCAAATCTTTTTGATGAGTCCTTTAAACGGCTGCAGGTCTACTGCGAGTGGGTGAGGACACTCCCGGCAAGTGCGGCTGCAGCTAAAATCATGCAGGATACAGGTATCATTCCTACCGCACTTGCAGGTGAACAGGGTAAGGCACAGGCGGGTTATATAGTGCAAGGACTTGAGTTTCTCGCTTCTGCTGAACGCATGGGGGTAACCTCCTTTGCTGAACTGGTATCCTTCCTGGAGACCTTAATTGATGCGGGTATCGAAGAGGAGATCGATCTTTATCCCTGGGATGACCAAACTGTCAGGATCATGAACCTGCACAAAGCCAAGGGTCTGGAGGCGCCTGTGGTCATCCTGGCTAACCCCACCAAAGGCGCCGGCTTCGCCCCTTCAATCCATATCAGCAGGGCGGGTGAAAAACCCTGTGGATATTTTCTGATTCAAAAAAGAAAATTTTATAGAGATGAGATTCTGGGGCAACCCGCCGGTTGGGAGCATTTCTCCCAGAAGGAAAAAGAGTATCTGGAAGCCGAAGAAAACCGCCTGCTTTATGTGGCTGCTACCAGGGCAAAAAACTTGCTGGTGGTGAGCATCTATCCTGATAAACCGACAGACAGCCCCTGGCACCTTTTCAATAAAAACCTCACCACTGCGACCGTATTGGATGATCAGGGAAGTAGTGGTATGATCAGTTGTGAAAAAAATGAATCTTCCCTGAAACCCGCAGACATGGAAGAGGCAAGGGGCAATTTCCTGAATCATGAGAGCAGCATCAATCTTCCCAGTTACCTGGATACAGCTGTTACCTCCCTGGTCAAAAGCAGCGGCAGCTTCCCGTCCAGGGTGATGACGGGGCGCGGTTTTTCCTGGGGAAGAACGATCCACCATGTGCTGGAGTATTGTGCAAAAAAAGACCAGGATAACCTGGATCTGTTCATAAAAAATGTTTTAATTGAAGAGGGGCGGGTGCCGGAAGAAAAGGAAGAGGTACTTGAGTATGTGAAGGGTATACTGAGCTCCCCCTTCTGGAAAAGGGTGATGCGCAGTAAAAAAAGGTTTGTGGAGGTCCCCTTCGGACAACATGTACCGGGATCACCCGGCAATAATGACACTCTGGTATCCGGGGTAATCGACCTGGTTTTCCTTGAGGAAGAAGGATGGGTTATTGTAGACTATAAAACAGACACAGTGAAGGATGACGAGGAACTCTATAGACTTGTGGATTACTACAGCCCACAGCTCGATTTATACCGCAGTTTTTGGGAAGAGATCGCAGGTGAAAAAGTACTGGAAACAGGTTTGTATTTTACCTCTGTTGACCGGTGGGTTCCCTTAAATTTTGAAGAGAGCAAGCAAGTATTTTATAAGCAAACGATAACAGGAGGCGACAGCAGTGAAAAAAGGTGAGGATCTCCTCAGTCTGCAGGAAGCTATGCAGCTAAACCGCAGAGATGTACGCGATATTTACAAACAGTATGCCAATCCAGGTCTGGCAACAATGATGGGCTTGATCAACTTCGACAAAAAATTTGTGCGGGCACAAGGGGTATCTGTCTGGGATGATCAGGGAAATGAGTACCTGGACTTCCTTGGGGGATACGGCGCACTCAACTTTGGGCACAACCACCTACAGATTGTAGAGGCAGTACAACAGGCAGGGGAACTACCCAATTTGCTGCAGGCCTCTTTAGGCACACTTTATGCCGCACTTGCCTATAACCTGGCCCAAATCACGCCAGGAGAACTCTGCAGGACATTCTTTGGCAACAGCGGAGCGGAAGCGGTGGAGGGTGCCCTCAAATTAGCCAGGGCAGCCACCAAGAAAACGCGGATTATACACTGTGAGGGATCATTTCACGGAAAAACATTCGGTGCCCTCTCGGTTACCGGAAAGAGCAAATACCAGGATCCTTTCAAGCCTCTTCTTCCGGGGTGTGAGGCGGTTCCTTTCGGAGATCCAAATGCTCTGGAAGCAAAACTGAGAAACAGGGATGTGGCTGCTTTTATTATCGAACCCATTCAGGGAGAGGGCGGTGTGCACATACCGGAAGAGGGGTATTTGAGGCAGGTGCGTGACCTCTGCACTCGGTATGAGACACTGTTGATCTTCGATGAGATCCAGACGGGTTTTGCCCGCACCGGTACGACCTTCGCCTGCCAGTGGGATACAGTTGAGCCTGATATTATGTGTTTGGGCAAATCACTGGGTGGAGGAGTAATGCCCATCTCCGCCTTTACTACTACAGAGGGAATCTGGGATAGGGCTTTTGGCGGAATGGAAAAGTGTGCCTTGCATACATCCACTTTCGGTGGGAATGCCAGGGCCTGTGCGGCAGGGATCGCCTCCATTGAGGTCATGATCAATGAAAATCTTGCGGAGCAGACCCGGGGCAAGGGCGCATATCTGCTCCAGGGACTGCGAGAATTACAGGAAAAGTATCCTGCCTTGATCAAGGAAGTGCGTGGCAGGGGGCTTTTGATCGGAATAGAGTTCAATCAGGTGTCAGGAGGCTTTTTAAACAAGGTTACAGGTGGCAAGCTCAACAAATTTGCGGAAGAATACCTGGCAGCCTTAGTAGCCGGGGAGCTGATGAACAGATACCAGATCATCACAGCCTACACCCTGAACAACCCCAATGTGATCCGGTTTGAGCCTCCACTGATCGTCACCAGGGAACAGCTGGACACCTTGCTGCACGCTCTGGAGGACATTTTCAAAAAACACAGCAGCATCTGGAGTTTAGTTTTGTCCAGTGGGAAGAATCTAATGATGAAATAAGGGATTTTTTATTGTTGCTTTTGTCAGTATCAAGTGCCGGCCTGTCCGGCGAAGATCAGGACTGATGCATGAGTCACAAACATGGCGCTGCACAAGGTGTTTGAGCGATTGGGTCAATTCATTTTATCGCACAAATTGCCTGCCTCTGTTCTCAAAAGAGCAGATATGCGGCGATTTTTGACACGTCAGCACCTGGCAAAGAAAAGGGTGTTTGACTTATATTATGGGTCAGGCTGGTACATTTTTTTAACCAAATAAGACAGCCAGGCACCTGCTGCCGGGATCAGCGGTATGATAAAGGAAGCTGTGACAGTGACAAGGAAATACAATGGAATATCGTGGTAGATTGCGTGCGGCAGGAGGGGGTAAAGGGGATAGAGGGGCGTCTGCCAGATCTGGGCGATGAATTCGAAGACCTCGAGGCCAAAAGGCCACAGGTCTTCTGTGAGGATGAAAAATCCCGGTATGATTCCCGGTAGTTGGCTGAGATAACCCGCTGCCAGTACGGTGAGGGGTGGAATACCCATGGTGCGGTTCCGTAGCAACCCCATCAGGAACAGAACCAGGACATACAAAAACGGTAGACATGAGGAGAAACGGCCGAGATAAAGCACAGGTAGAGTTAAGATGATCAACAAAAGATGGAGCAGGAATAAGTTTCTAACCATAGTACGCAACGATTAATGCACCTCTGATCTTTCTAATACCTGGACATATGGACTATAAACGAAAGCATCGGGAAGAACCCAGTATGAGTTAAAGGGATCCAGGTCGATGCCCTGTTTCAAATAGGCAAACCAGATAAGTTTGGAACAGTACCAGAGGCCATCCTCTGTTTTTGGGCTAAGGATATAAAAGGGTGCTCCAACCTGGGAGCGGCAGTAGGATACAGCCTCTTTTTTTTGCTGTGGATTTGCCCTTACCCTTCCGATAGCTGCCCAGTGGTAACGGTGATAAGCTGTAGGGTGCTCCAGACGAACACCAGTGCTTGTATACATGGTCACCACCTGATTATTCCCAACATATATGCCGGCGTGAGTATAATGGCCGTAAGAACCCCCTGGGTTGCCCCCCAGGATGATATCTCCAGGCTCTAAAACGGATAAATCAAGGTTATTTGATGTGCTGCTGAATTCACCGATACCAAAATGTCCTTTCCCGGCACTGGAAAGCAGCTGCACCCAGGTGGGGGGGTATTCATCCTTATCATAAAAGTGATCTTCTATCAGTTGGGCAAACTGCAGTGAAAGGAATAGAATTACAGCAGCGATTAATACTAGGTTAAACTTTCTCAAAATAAATCACCTCATAAGATAGCTGAAAACTGCCGGAGGCCGGGTTTCGAAATAATAGCACCTTTGATACCTACTCATCTTGTCCTATTACCTGACCAAATGTGAGGGTTGGGGGCTTTCTGTTATTCCCCGGCTGCCGCTTCATCTCGCAGCGGTGCTACCGGAGTTATATACTGATTCAAATTTCGTCGCTGTACAGTTATGATTATAATACAAAAACATCAGAAAGAGAGTTGATTGAGATGCCCATTCTTCAAATAGCCGCAGGTTTTGCTGTCGGGTGGCTCAGTGCACTGCTTGGTATCGGCGGAGGTGTGATCCTGATTCCCCTGATGATTTATTTTTTCAAAGTTCCCATCCAGCAGGCTGTAGGTACATCTCTGGCAGTAATTATACCTACTGCTTTAGTAGGTGCCTGGAAACATTATAATTTAAATCACCTGAATATCAAATTGGCTGTCCTACTCGCTGTCGGTGCTGTAATTGGAGCTTATATCGGAGCACTGTCAGTCAATCTTATCTCACCGGTTCTGCTCCGCAAATTTTTTGCAGTGCTTTTAGTTATCACAGCTGTACGCATGTTTATCTCCTGATATTACATCAGGTCATCAGGTGACTGTCACCGTCAACTCCAGTTTCATCTGTTACGCATGGTGACTGACATCAAGTCTGAAGAATAAACAGTCTTCCTACAAGCACCGCGAAGAAACACGAAAACACGAAAAATGTTCTTGACACACAAAAAAAGAGCGTGCTAAGATAGACAACGCTGTCCCAGCAGACAGCACGAAAGAGAGCTGCAAGTGAGGAGCACCAACAGACAGAAGCTCGCACAAGCGGCACAAAAGAAAAGTCGAAAAATGTTCTTGACACACACAGAAGTGCGTGCTAAGATAGAAAACGTTGCCGCCGGTAGAATCCGGTGACAGCGGCAGGTCTTTGAAAACTGAACAGTCGTGTGAGGTCAGCGTTTAAAAGAACTTAACGGAGAGTTTGATCCTGGCTCAGGACGAACGCTGGCGGCGTGCTTAACACATGCAAGTCGAACGGAGGATGCGGGGAAGCTTGCTTTCCTGCAAACTTAGTGGCGGACGGGTGAGTAACGCGTGGATAACCTGCCTGTAAGACTGGGAT
>NZ_CDRZ01000258.1 GCF_000946815.1 Syntrophaceticus schinkii
ATCAGAAGCACCTGTCAAACTCCTGTTCGTGCCTCCTGAACATTCTCTATCCCTGTTTTCCGGATAAAGGTCAACCCCTGCTCCCCAGTCCGGCGATCCCACGGGTAGTTAGGGGTACCGCTCTCAAACTTATCGGGCAAAAAGTCAGGCTGGTAAACCTGCTCTGACAAAGACCCGGTCCCCCCTTCGATGAAAGAACTGATCTCGAGCCCAGGCCTCATGTATAGCCCACCCGTTCCCTGGGCCCCAGCAGCCCTTTATGCCCGGTAAAGGCCAGGATATCGATCCTTTGCTTCTCCACATCCACCGGCAACACCCCCGCCGTTTGCGCAGCATCCACCATAAATAAAACCCCTTTGCGGTGGGCAATCTCTCCTACAGCATCTATAGGCATAATGGTACCGGTCAGATTTGATGCATGGAGCAGGCAGACAAGGCGGGTTCGTTCTGTGATCGCTTGCTCTATCTGAGAGGGATCAAGACTGCCGTCTGGTGCACACTGGACAGTGGTCACTTCCACACCCTTCTCTTGGAGAGCGTAAAGTGGACGGGCCACAGCATTGTGTTCCATACTGCTGGTAACAACATGATCACCTGGTCTAAGAAGGCCTTTGAGCCCGATGTTTATAGCTATTGTGACATTACCTGTAAAAACGATGCGTGAACTGTCCTCGATGTTGAATAACCCCGCCAGATCCTCCCGTGTTTGGAGCAGCATCTGTCCTGCAGCTACGGTTCTGCTGTGACTCCCCCTCCCCGGGCTTGCCCCTATCCTGCGATTAAACTTTTCTACCGCCTGATAGACACATTCAGGCTTCGGCCAGGAAGTAGCCGCATTGTCCAGATAAATCTCCTCTCCAATTTCCATGGTTTTGTCCTCCATCTAAAACTGTATATAGTTTCAAGTCACATCTTTGGTTGTTTCCGGTAATAAGCAGATCTATAACAATATGTTATAGTTTTATTTGCCTAATATAAATATTATGCACCCATTCCTGATATCCTGCCAGATTATCGATAACATTTTGTTATGTAATCAGTATAATGAAAACAGCGGCCGAAGTCATGTTATGTTGCGGAATTAGAGGAAGCGGTTCCTGATAATTTCCGACCTCCGACCTCTATTTTCAGTAGGGACGCAAATAATCTTTTAAAAAGTTATAAAATGCCTCTACCAGCGGGCTAATTACCTGATCACGCCGAGTGATAAAATAAAGACCTCTTTCCAGCGGCAGATCGTCGATAGGCAGTACAGCAATTTCTCCCGCTTTGATCCGGTTCTGCACAGCAAAACGGGATACAAGAGAGATACCCAGTCCTGCTGCAACAGCATTAATCACAGCCTCTGTACTACCCAATTCCAGTCGCGTTTTCAGACTGTCCGGAGCTATGCCTTTTTCTATTAACTTATTCTCAATGACAAGTCGTGTTCCAGAACCCGCTTCTCTAAATATCACTCGCTCTTCAAGGAAATCTTCCAGAGCAATTGATTTCTTTTTGGTTAATGGATGTTGACTGGATGCAATCACGACAAGTTCATCTTCAAAAATATGTTCCTGCTTCAGAACAGGGTTTTCTAGGATCACTCCGATCATCCCCGCCTCAATTTTTCCATCCTGGAGCAGCTGACCTATTTCTGTACTGTCGGCTATCTCAAGTTTTACCTTAACCTGAGAGTGAAGTGCTTGAAAACGGCCGAGAGCAGCAGGCAGTATATATTCCCCCGGAATTGAACTGGCACCCAGGAGTAAACTGCCGTATAGATCTTTTTGTAGGGCTTGTACATCAGCCAGACTTTCGTTAATTTTGGATAGGATCTGCTGGCTGTATTCATAAACCATTTTGCCGGCTTCCGTAACTTCCATATGCCGGCTCGTCCGATGAAGCAAAGATGTTCCATAATATTTCTCCAGTGAATTGAGTTGTTTGCTCACAGCGGGTTGGGTCAAATGCAGCACCCGCGCTGCCTTTGTAAGACTTTTTTTTATCAACAATAAGTATAAAAGTCTGTAACCAGGTTAAGTTCATAGCTACACCACACTTTCTTTCATGATTATTATTTATTTCTATCCTTCCATTAAAAAATCCTTTCTATCATTGAAGAACAGGTTTTTCTTAATATCAAAGTAGACCCGAGAAATGCAACAACTAACTAACCATTCACAAACGACCATTACAGCAGAGCTGTTCAGTTTCTAACGAATTCGAACCAACGACCAACTACTATATTAGTTGTCTGCCACTGCATGATCACTTAAAATAATAAACGAGGTGATTGCTATGCGCACCGGATATGTAGATCTCCCTTTACACGGGGGACATTGCCCCCCCTGGCTTTTCCAGCGCATGACTAAGCTGGGTCGGTCTCTGCTCATCATTCTGACCCGGGAGGAGGGTACATCAGGTGTACTGGAAAGACTGGCTGATCCCTTCTGGTTCCAGGCTCTGGGTTGCCTGCTCGGCTTTGACTGGCACTCATCTGGTCTGACCACAACCGTATGTGGCGCCCTCAAGGAAGGGCTGCGTGGGTGCGAAAGGGAACTTGGGCTCTTTATAGCTGGGGGAAAAGGTAAAACATCCCGTAAAACCCCCCAGGACATTATTACCTGTGCCGATAAGTACGGCCTCGCGGTACACCCTGACAAACTCGTCTATGCCAGCAGAATGAGCGCCAAGGTGGATAATACAGCTGTCCAGGATGGCTACCAGCTCTATCATCATACCTTTATTTTTACCGGCAAAGGGGATTGGGCTGTAGTTCAGCAGGGAATGAACACCGGCAGCAGGCGTGCCCGCCGCTACCACTGGCTGGGAAGCCGGGTGGATGATTTTGTTTACGAACCGCAGAACGCCATCTGCTGTGACCATCAAGAAAAAGAGGTCCTGAACCTGGTGGACCGGACAAGCTCAAACACTCGCCAAACAATCGCCTCACTAAGCTGCGCCAAGCCTGGTGAGATTGCAAAAGAATACAAGAAGCTGGTGCTCCCCTCACGGCATTCCCTGGACGAGAGAGACATCCAGCCTAAAAATTTGGAACGAATCCTGATAAAAACATACGAACAGCAGCCTGCTAATTTTGAAGGAGTGCTGTCCATTTCAGGAATCGGCCCCAAAAGCATCCGCGCCCTTTCCTTGATCTCAGAGCTGGCTTACGGGGCACGCCCCAGTTATGATGACCCGGCAAAATACAGCTTTGCCCACGGAGGAAAAGATGGTTACCCATACCCGGTCGACAAAAACGTTTACGATCAGTCTATATCTATTCTGGAGCAGGCCATCAAAGAGGCTAAGTTAGGGAGAGAAGAAAAGCTCAATGCCTTTAAAAGACTGCGGTTTATTGAGAATTCAATAAACCGTTAGCAATGTCCAGAAACATGACATTCCAACAACAATGGAGATACCTGCCGTCACCGGCAGCAGTAGAAATGGATCAGGAGAACTGTCCCCCTGATCTCTAAAAGAGATCACGAGTCATCGTCCCCCCGATCTCTCAATAACAAAACCAGGTACCCCTGTAAGATACCTGGTTGTTATCCCAACAGCAAGCAGTCCTATAAGCCGGGTTCTGTGCCTTCGTTACCGAAGGTGGTGATCATCTGTCTGGGACCCTGGTTACCCGGGGCCTCTAGCAACCTACCCGGAGGCGAAGCGGGCAGCTTCAATGCCTCCCTATTCGGTCTTGCTCCAGGTGGGGTTTACCTGGCCGGCCAGTCACCTGACCGCCGGTGCGCTCTTACCGTACCGTTGCACCCTTACCCAGCACCGCTGGGCGGTTTTCATTTCTGTGGCACTATTCCTTGGGGTCACCCCCACTGGGTGTTACCCAGCACCCTGCCCTGTGGAGCCCGGACTTTCCTCACGCACTGCCTTTCGGCATCTGTTACGCGCAATCACCCAGACTGCTTGCCTTTCTTTATTCAATTCTTTAATGGCTTAACGATTATAACACCATCCTGCCCTATATGCAAATTTGTGCAACTTTCCTCTACATGGAAGACTGATCACTGAGTTCGATGGCCTTCTGCACTTCTGCTTCCAGCTCTTCAGGCAGGCCCATGATCTTCACATTCAAGAAGCCCCGCACGATCATGGCTGTGGCTTCTTCTTCGGAAAAGCCGCGGGCCATGAGGTATTCGATCTCCTCCTGGGCGATCTTGCCTACTGCAGCCTCATGAGAGAGGTCCACACCATCCACCCGCGCTTCCAGTTCAGGAACAGCATAGATAACTCCCTCCGGGGAGAGCATCAAACCCTGGCACTCCAGGTGCCCTTTCACTCCCACCTGTTCACCCACCAGGTGGCCGCGGTTGACGATCCGTCCGCCCCTGGTCAGAGACCTGGCGATGATTTCAGCCTTGCTGTCTTCACCCTGCAAGACCACCCGGGATCCCACATCTAAATTGGAATTGGGGTACCCCACTATGATGGAATGGTACCTGGCCACACTGTTCTTTCCCTTCAAATAGGTGGTGGGATACATCTGCACAGTCCTCACCGGAGTCATACTGATGTAGTTGGACAGATAGGTGCCGCCATCCTCAACAACCGACACAGTGCGCGGCCGCACAACAACTTCCTCACCCCAGTTGTGCACCATTGTAAAGCTGAGTTTGGCATTTTTCTTAACATAAATTTCCGTGATCCCGATATGCATACCGGAACCGATATGGCGTCCTGTAGTACACCCTGTAATCAGGTGAAGATCTGCTCCCTCTTCGGCGATAATAATATTGTGGGCACTCTGCAGTAATCCTTCCTGAGCGATGAACATACATGCCTGGATAGGATAGACAGCTTTTACCCCCGGCAGTGCACGGATGAAGTAGCCGCCTTCCCCCTCCAACCCTGCTTTTGCCGTATACTTATCTGTATCGATCTCTACCAGATTCCAGTAGTAGTCTTGAAGCCAATCATATTTTTCCAGAGCGTCTGCAGTTCCCAAAACCTCCAGCCCTTCCTGAAAAACGCTGGCGTGAACCACAGTATTGTCTTCTAAAATAAAACTGCCTGTCCTCTCCTTCTCTGAGGTATCCACCCCGGCGATCAGCATATCCTCTTTATCTTCCTCTGCAAGCTCCTCCAGCTTATTCAGATACGGGTGTTCCTTTCCCCCGGCACTAAATTGATCCAGATCTATTTCCTCTCCCAGGGAAGCTTTTTTATTCAATGCCTGCTGTGCTTTGCGGCGTAATTGATCCTGCATTTCATTACCTCCTTATGCTAAACAACGGGTACAGTGAGCATATCCGTATTTATGAATACAGCCCAGCAGTTCCTGTGGGTTAAATCCACTGCATGAAAGCTGGCCATCATAAAGCACATGCCCCAGATCCGCGGGAACATAGTCAAGAATATATCCGGTGTGGGTAATAATGAGGCCTGCTTTGTTGCGCCCTTCCCTTATCTCCCGATGACAGCGTTCATTGCCGGGAAATTCCCCCTTCTGCAGCAGTTGATTGACAGCCTGTCCGATCAGTGCGATATTTTCCAGGTCAACCCCTGATTCAGGTTCATCCAGCAGTACAAAATTAGGGTTCTGTACCAGAAGCTGCAGCATTTCAGAACGCTTAACCTCTCCGCCGGAGAAACCGTAATTGACATCCCGCTCCAGGAAAGATTTCAGGCGCAGGGGTTCGGCCATTTGATCAATATCATTATCTTCCGGCCCGGTAGCCTTCAAGAGATCACCCAGTGACACTCCCCTCAGTACAGGAGGGCGCTGAAAGGCAATCCCGATCCCCATTTTTGCCCGTTCATGGACTGATAAGGAGGTAATATCCTCTCCTTTAAACAGGATTCTTCCACTTGTTACCTCAAATCTTGCAAAACCCATGATGGCTCCTAACAGGGTGGACTTGCCTGACCCATTGGGGCCAAAGAGCACATGGGTTTCCCCCGGTTTTATATGAAGGTTTACTCCTTTTAAAATAGGTTTATCCCCCACTGCCACATGAAGATCCTCTACTCTAAGCATCGCTGCCTCCCTCATTTCATAATCTAAACTATCTACAAAGATAAAATTCGTTATTATTGCCGAAAAACCTTCTCTAAGCTAAAAAACCCCGATCTCTATTATAACGAGATCGGGGGAAAATCTCCAATGAATAAACTACTAAAGCACAGTTGTTGCACCCCTGTAAATTAAACCCCTCATACTGTCCACAGTTATCGTACCGCCATCCTTTAATAGCTTGGTTGCCCCATCAACACCTACTACAGCAGGAATACCCAGATTTAAGCCGACAATTGCAGCATGAGAGGTGAGGCCACCTTCTTCGGTAATAATCGCCCCCGCATTCTGGATAGCGGCAACAAAATCCCGATCAGTGCTGGCAGCAACCAGAATATCCCCGGTCCGCACCTTTTCCAATGCCTCTTCCGGGGTTGAGCAAATTCTTACTTTGCCGATCACGGCGCGGTTCCCAATTCCAGTCCCACGGACCAGCACTTCACCGACAATATGTACTTTGATCAGGTTGGTGGTGCCTGGTACCCCAACGGGAACACCCGCGGTGATCACAAGTAAATCACCGCACTTGATCATCCCTTCAGCCAGGCTGGTATCCACTGCCTGTTTAATCATCTCATCTGTGCTCTGAATCTCCGCTACACCCAGTGGCCGTACCCCCCAAACAAGACACAGTTTCCTGATTACCCTCTCATCTGGGCTGACGGCGATAATGGGTGCCTTTGGTCTGTATTTGGAGACCATCCTTGCAGTAAAACCTGATTTTGTGGAAGTGATAATTGCAGCAGCCCCCAGATCCTGAGCAATTGTACAGGTTGCATGACTGATGGCATCAGTGGTTGTACGCGGCATTTCCGCTGTCCTTTTTAGAAGCAGGCTCTTGTAATCAAGTGCTTCTTCTGCTCGCTCTGCAATCCTGGCCATCATCCTGACGGCTTCCAGAGGGTATTTACCTGCTGCTGTCTCACCGGAAAGCATGACGGCATCTGTGCCATCAAAGATAGCATTGGCCACATCACTTGCCTCAGCCCTGGTGGGACGCGGGTTGCGGATCATAGAATCGAGCATCTGGGTGGCAGTAACAACCGGCTTCCCCACACGATTGCACTTTTCGATAATTTTCTTCTGGATAAGAGGAACCTCTTGAGCTGGGATAACAACACCCATATCACCCCTGGCTACCATGATCCCATTGGAAACCTTGATTATCTCCTCAAGATTGTTGACTCCTTCCTCATTTTCAATCTTGGAGATAATATGAATGTCAGCCTCCCGAGATTCCAGGATACGCCTGATTGCCAAAACATCACTGGCTCTCCGGACAAAGGAGGCAGCAATCAGATCAACGCCCTGATCAATGCCGAAATGGATGTCTTTGATATCTTTTTCAGTCAGTGCAGGCAGATCCAAAGTAACACCTGGGACATTGACATTTTTCTGATTCCCCAGTTCTCCCCCAATAATAACCTTACACTCGATCTCTGTATCAGTTGAAGAGACCACTTCCAGGTGCAGCATTCCATCGGCAATCATGATGGTGTCACCTGGAGCTACAGCGCGCGGAAGTTGGCTGTTGTTGATCGAAAAACGATTTGCATCACCAGTAATCTCTTCAGTGGTCACCATAACACGTAAGCCTTCTTTTAAGGTGATGCGATCCCCCTGCATATACCCTGTGCGAATCTCCGGCCCCTTGGTGTCCAGCATGATCGCCAGTACCTGCTGTGTTTCCGCGGCTGCCTGGCGCAGCCTCTTGATCCGCGCCTCATGCTCTTCATGAGTACCATGAGAAAAATTGAGGCGTGCCACATTCATGCCCGCTTCAATTAAGTTTTTCATAATCTCTAAAGAATCACTGGTTGGCCCAATCGTACACACAATCTTCGTTTTTCTCATCAAGGCCCTCCTTTTGTTAAATAGCGAGAATTGCCGCCAGTTCCCAGATGCTGCGGTCCAATTCTCTTTTCTGATCCAGCACTTCTTCCAGATCAACAGCAACCAGTTGTTGTGCCATAATCCCCACCATCTGTTTGCTGACACCTTCTCTGAGTAGATCTACGGCTTTTGCCCCCATGCGGCTGGCCAGCACCCGATCCATCGCAGTTGGCATGCCCCCGCGCTGTAGATGCCCGAGGATTGTGATGCGTGTCTCAAGTCCCGTCCTTCTTCTGATCTCCTCACCGACAGCCATCCCACCGGTGGCACCCTCTGCCACAACAATGATGCTGTGGAGTTTGCCGCGGTTCATGCCTCTCTGTAATTTAAAGATCACTTCATCCATATTTAGGGGTTCCTCAGGAATCAGAATCGATTCCGCACCCCCGGAAAGACCCGCAAAAAGGGCGATATGCCCTGTTTTTCGACCCATCACTTCGATAATAAAAACTCGCTCATGTGAAGTGGCTGTATCTCGTATTTTGTTGATGGCATCCACCACATTATTTACCGCTGTGTCAAAACCGATAGAAAGCTCGGTGCCTGTAAGATCATTATCAATGGTGGCCGGAATCCCAACCACTGTCATTCCGTATTCCGCCAGTGCAAGGGCGCCGTGCATCGACCCCTCTCCACCGATGACAACCAACCCATCGATGCCTTCATCCTGCAAATTTTTTAACGCCTCCCTCTGCCCCTGCTCTGTTTTGAACTCCTCACAGCGCGCAGTATGCAGGAAGGTACCCCCGCGGTGAATAATGTCAGCCACAGACCCCAGGGAAAAGCGGACAAACTCTTTCTTTAACAGACCCAAAAATCCTCTCCTGATTCCAACAACTTGCAGGCCGTGATAGATCCCCTTCCGTACTATTGCTCTCACAGCGGCGTTCATGCCCGGTGCATCACCACCGCTTGTCAGCACACCGATTCGGTTTACTCTATGCAAAGAACTCACACCTTTTTGTGGATCAGGGATCAGGGAGACGGTTCTTCTGATCCAAAACTACATTTTACATCATAAAGATATTTTCCCCTTCTATCTTGATGCCTATGCCAATTACTATGGACAATAAGCATTAATAAAATACCTGCGGTTATCAATTGCCGCAGGTAGTACTACATGCAGTGTGTCCTCTTTTACTCAGGATATAAGATACCATGATGCCCATTTTGAAATGCTCCCACGGCTAAACTCGTGGGATTCAGCTTCATTAGAAGGATGCCAGGCATTACAAGTTCGTCTTCTTTGATCAGATTACAACCATGCCGGCTAAAATCTCATGTGCTTCCTCTGCTTCTAACTCCGGCACCAGGATTTCTACCGCCCCCCCATTTCTAGAATGGGGAAAACCGGTAGGACGAAGTGTAACCATCAAACCCTCAGCTATTAATATTTCTTTTAGTGACTCGGCGCGCGCCAGATTAGACGCAATATAAACTACTGTCCACATGAATTTTGGTTCCCCCCTTCCAAAATTCTTGCGGTTAATCAGTTCGCCCTGCTATGAAAAGATTCCTTCTTTTTGACCCTGGCAAATAAATCACTTGACTTCAGTGTCAATTGTTCCATGCCTGGTGTAGATAACAGCACGGCCACGCACCTTGATCGCTGATGTGTCTTCAGTAAACTGTGCGATCATCACTTCACCCTGGTCAAGCTTCTCAGTATGGTGAAACTTGGTGTCCTTCCCGCGGGTGAGCCCTATAATTGTTACCCCATTTTCCAGAGCCTTGATCGCTATATATTCAGCCTGCACAACATTACGAACATCCATACGACAAACCCCCTTCTTCTTTATAATGAAAAATACTTAGCCCTTAACTCTGAAAACTGTTTCCCGTTGTATAAGATACCGTCCCGGGTAAACCAGGCCGCTTAATCCAAAGTTACTCTATGGTATTTAGAGTAATTCACAAAAGTATTTCCAACGACCAACCTGAAATACAGAAGTCGGAAGCCTGAGGTCTGAAGTCTGAGGGGTAAGAGGGAACTGTTTGCGTATCAGCGTAAGGTTTTTGTGGCCACCCCTTTTTAATGAACAAAGCAATCTTTTGACTTCTCCGACGATTAACCACTAAACTGACCCCCTTGCACGTGCGGAAATACACAGAAACCAACGACCAACGACTAACGACCAATGGACTAACTTACTAACTACTAACTACTATTTCCCTATCTTCTTCTAATAGTTTGGTCAAGAATTCGGAATCCTTATCAAGATAATAACACGAACCCGGCCCACATAACTCCTCAACCAGGTAGATAAGCCCTGGTACTTTATCTACTCCAAAGGATCGGCCAGCCTGGATCAATGTCTCCTCTTCAACAAAATAAAACAGGATCGGATTTACTCCGCGGTACTGCACAAGAAGCTCACGCAGTTTTTCCAGAACCTCAGGTGTAATAAATGCATATGAGTTAATTCTGATATAAAGAAAGCAGTCGGGTTCCACATGCCCCGGCACCAGGGGTTTTACACCCTCTCCGAAGATCCGGCAGGAATCATCCTGGATGCTGACACGCCCATCAACAAGGATCAGGGCATCCTCCCGCAGACAGGAAATATCCTCCGGATTTTTGGGTGGGAAGAAGATGACATCCACACTTCCCCCTTTATCCTCCAATGTAAAATAGATTACCCCATTACCCCGTTTCGTAGTACCGCGCCTGCATGAAGTAGCCATACCCCCTACCCTGACCCGCGCCCTATCTCTATATCTACCCAGTTCTGCAATCCTGGTTTTTGCCCTCTTGGCCAGGATATGCTCATAGCCATCCAGCGGGTGGCCGCTGACATAAAAACCTAAGACCTCTTTCTCCCGGGCCAGGAGTTCCTGTTTGGGGTATTCATCAATCGACGGCAGGTTCTGCTGAACTTGCTGTTGCTGTGGTTCTTCAAAGATGTCAAAAAGGGATACCTGCCCGGATAACTGGGATTCTTTATCTTTCTTATCTGCCTGTGCATTTTCTATGCATTCATCGAGCACTGCCATCAGCTGAGACCTGAAAGCCCCCAATGAACTGAAAGCCCCGCACAGAATCAGACTTTCTATCACCCGTTTATTTACCTGTCGCAGATCCACTCGCTGGCAAAAATCATCCAGTGACTGGAAGGAACCCCCCTGTTTTCTGGCAGCAATGATCGCCTGAACAGCCCCCTCACCCACATTCTTGACCGCAGCAAGCCCAAATCTAATATATTTATCTCCTACAACTGTGAAGTTCTCCAGAGACTCGTTCACATCAGGAGGCAAAATCTCAATCTTCAACCTGCGGCACTCCTGGATATAATAAGAGACCTTGTCCGAATTGTTCCGAAAGCTTGTCAGCATAGCTGCCATAAAGGCCACAGGATAGTGTGCCTTCAAGTAGGCGGTCTGGTAAGCGATAAAGGCATAAGCAGCAGAATGGCTTTTATTGAAACCGTAACCGGCAAAGTGCTCCATCAGCTCAAAGATCTCCGCTGCCTTCCGGGAATCCACATCGTGTTCCCGAGAACCGTTAAGGAAGTTCTCCTTCATTGCTGACAGCACTTCCGGTTTTTTCTTCCCCATAGCTCTGCGCAGGGAATCGGCCTCTGCCATGGAGAACCCCGCCAGATCACAGGAGATCTGCATTACCTGCTCCTGATAAAGAATTACTCCATATGTTTCTTTCAAAATGGCTTCCAGGGCAGGGTGTGGATACTCTACCCTGGTTTCACCGTTTTTTCTGCTGATAAAGTCATCTACCATTCCACTCCCCAGGGGACCTGGACGGTAAAGCGCTACCAAAGCGATGAGGTCTTCAAACCGCTGCGGTTTCATATTCTTCAAGATATGACGCATCCCTGTGCTTTCCAGCTGAAAAACACCACTTGTTTCCCCGGAGGATAACAGCTCATAGGTTTGTTTGTCATCCAGGGGAAAGTGATCCGGATCCAGTCTTTCTTGATACTGAGACTCAATGGTCTGCAAGGCATCCCCGATCACAGTGAGTGTGCGCAGCCCCAGGAAATCCATTTTTAACAGGCCAATCTCCTCTACGGTCTCTTTAGGAAACTGGGTAATCAGTGCACCCCCATTCTTCTGGAGGGGTAAAAAATTTACCAGGGGTTCACTGGAAATCACAATCCCGGCAGCATGTGTTGAAGCATGTCGTGGCATCCCTTCAATACCCTGGGCGAGATCCAGGAGCTGTTTTACCTCTGGGTCACTATCATAAAGCTGCTTGAGCTCCGGGGTCTGGACGGCCTTCTCCAATGTGACCCCTAATTCTTCGGGAACGAGTTTGGCAATCCGATCCACCTCTGACAGGGGAAGGTTTAAGACACGCCCAACATCCCTGATCGCTGCCCGGGCCATCATGGTTCCAAAGGTAATGATCTGAGCCACATGGTCATCCCCATATTTGGAGATCACATAATCGATCACTTCCTCACGGCGCTCATAACAGAAGTCGATATCGATATCAGGCATGCTGACACGGTCGGGGTTGAGAAAACGCTCAAAGAGAAGCCCATATTTTAATGGGTCAATATTGGTGATCCCCAGTGAGTATGCTACAAGTGAACCCGCCGCGGAACCGCGACCAGGACCCACTGGAACCTCACGTGTGCGCGCCCAGTTGACAAAATCCTGAACGATTAAAAAGTAACCGGAAAAGCCCATATGCTGAATAACTCGCAGTTCATAGGCCAGCCTCTCTTTGGCCTCTTGTGACACTCCATCGGGATACCTTTTGGAGATCCCTTCTTCACAAAGCTTTCTCAGGTAAGAATCCAAATCATACTCAGCAGGAACCTGAAATTCCGGCAGGTGCATCTCGCTGAAATCAAACTCCACATGACAGCGGTCAGCAATCTCTCTTGTTCTCCTCAGGGCATCCAGGTCATTGGGGAACAGGGAGGCCATCTCCTGTGGTGACTTCAGATAAAACTCCTGTCCGGTGAAGCGGAGGCGGTTTTCATCTTGTAGTGTCTTTCCTGTCTGGATGCAGAGCAGAACATCATGGATGCGGGCATCCTCTCTCCGCAGATAGTGGGCGTCATTGGTAACAACAAGCGGTATTCCCGTCTCCTGTGAGAGCTTTCGCAGAGCCTCATTGACCATCCGCTGTTCAGGCAAATGGTGATCCATCATCTCCAGGAAATAATTATCCCTACCGAAGATCTCCCTGTACTCACAGGCGACATTTCTGGCTTTTTCATAATCCCCATCGAGGATTAACCTTGGGATCTCCCCGGCCATACAAGCACTTAAAGCAATAATCCCTTTATTATTCTGTGCTAAAAGTTCTCTGTCAGCCCTGGGCTTATAGTAGAAACCATCCAGGTAGGCATTGGATACAATAGAGAGCAAATTCTTATATCCTTGTTCATTTTCAGCCAGGAGTACCAGGTGATTGAGGGTATCATCGATGTGGGCCTCTTTATCAAAACGGGTGCGCGGTGCCATATATACTTCACAACCCAGCACCGGGTTAATACCCGCCTTTTTCGCCAGTTTATAAAAATCGATCACACCGTACATCACACCGTGGTCTGTAAGAGCGATGGAAGGCATCTCATATTCAACTGCCATCTGTACCAGATTCTGAAGTCGGGATGCCCCATCCAGCAGGCTGTATTCACTGTGTACATGTAGGTGAACAAAATCCGCGGTCATCTTAGTTCGCTCCATTCATGAAGAAAATACCTGTAAACGCAGCTAGAAATACAAGAACATGTTCAAGGAAGTTATTGATCAACTCCAGGGGAATTCAACAGGTTCCGGTTCTGCCTGCGCGCCCCGGTTTAAGGAAATTGAGCAACTCTAGGGGGATTCAAACACCGGTTCTACCTGTACACCCCAGTTTAAGAAAGTTATTAATATACTCCAGGGGTTTCTGTCCCGTCTTTTTGAGGTGGGCCAAGTCTGGTCATCATATCACCACAGATGGGGAGAAGTAAGATCCCCCTTCAAAATGAAGCGCTATAATTCTGCCAACAGTTTAACATAAGCTTCCTGGTGATACAAGTTTCCCCCGGTGGTTTAAGACAGCAGGTGAGATGTTGGAAGGGGAGGACCCATTGGAATGGATCTCTGTTTGGGATTGGTCTCAACACCTCTCATTATCTGAATCTGAATTCATCCAAATCCATCTGAATTCATCTGAATTCATCTGACACCGGCCTCTTCTTTTTTTTCATCATCTGATAATACCCTACATTCCCGGGGTCGAGGGTTAGGAGGCAGCAGGCTATTCTCCTTTTTCTATCCCTCTGATAATACCGCTAAAAAAATAAAACCTTCTCTTGAACAAAAAAATGTCGAAGGTCGAAGATGCGATAATATTAAAAATGGTCGGGATGACTGGATTTGAACCAGCGGCCTCACGGTCCCGAACCGTGCGCTCTAGCCAAACTGAGCTACATCCCGAGCTCTGCTGAAATCTATTTTACTTCTTTTCATCAAACCAGTCAAGCACACCTTGAGCCGTTCACTGCTGACGCACAAAAGTATTTACCGAGTACAAGGTACATCCCAGGTACCTGTCACCATTTTGGCGAACTTGTATATTTGTATATATCATCTTCCACTGCTGATGACTTTTAACATATTTCTCATCACCAAGAACCTACCTGACCATGTTTTACATGTTTACCAACTCGGCCACACGACTTAGCAGGATTGAAAGGTAAAATATGTCATTTACCGCAAGGCCATATCTATATCAGTACTATTACAAGATTATATATAAAGGTTTTTACAGATATTAAGATGTACTACAAAACATCCTGTTTTGTGACGTTATTTGTTATGAACATCGACAGGAATGGACAGCTTACTGATCTCACCTTCGCTATAATGATAAAGGGAGGTGCTTTTTTTGGTATCAAAAGAAAAAACAGGTTTTATTTGCGATGGACAACTGCTTATCTATATCGTTTATAGCTCTGAAGATTTCGAGGATCTTTGGGGTGGTGGCCTAAATGAATATAAAGATTTTTTATTAGCTCGCCAGCGGGAGTTCCAGCAGTGGCAGGAAGAACACTTTGGTGCCTGGATTGTCCTGGTACCCTTCGATAAACATGACTATTCCGACTGGCTGAAAAAAAACCCGATCCGTCGCTATTACCGCGACAAACATGCCTCCTGGGCACTATGGGTTGCCCAAAACCCCAAGCACCTGGAAAATATCCGTGCGCGTCATCCACTGCAGCACTATATATTAAAGGACGAATCCCTTAAAGCTCTTCTTTTTGGCTGGTTTCTTCCTGTTATTGTACCTAACGCTTCCAGTATGCGCCTGCTGAAACGCCCACTGCCCCAGGATTTGATCTATCAAATCAGACAGGAAATTATCTCCCAAATTCTACAGCCACTTCCGGACTTCCGTCGCACCTCTTACCTGCGTGGCAGTGGTGTAACCATACTGCCCGGTGATCGGCTTGTATACCCAAATGTAATTGACAGGATCAGTGAACAGATTGAACAATCCCTGATAACTACACAGGAAAACACTTCTCCCTCTTACATAAATATCTCTGACTCAAATCATATTTCAATTAATCCATATTGGTGCTACCCGCGGATAGCAATTTTATGTCTTCCCCTGCTTATATTGGGATGTGCCTTCGACTGTGAAACTGTGACTGTTAGGCTGAGCAGAGCAGAGTGCAGTGACCTCCCACTCAAGATCTGGAAGGACTACTTTCACAACTTCGATGTAGAGCTTTATCCAGGCAGGGGTGCTGATTTCGCCATAGCAGGCTTTACAAAACACATCCACAATGAAATCAAAAGAGACCTACCCCTGGACAAAGAACTCAGCCAACCACAGCGACCAGAATACATCATGCGCATAAAATAAGTGGCCCAAATTAGGGGCCAGGTTGCTTTATTGTTTTATCGCACTCGACACTAAGCCCTCTACATTTCATGAAGTTTAAACCACCTTTTCTAAATGAAAAAGGACACCCCGGATTTTACCTAAGTGCCCTTAATTATTTCATCGTTCAGTCTACACCAGGCGTACCAATGCCACTACCAGCACCACCGCGCCAAGCAAAAATCGGTACCAGACAAAAGGAAGATAATTTTTCGTCTGCACATATCTTAAAAGGAAGCCGATGCTGGCTACCCCGGCGATGGCAGAAACGAGTATTCCGATCAAAAAAGAGGCATTTACCATACCCGGGTTTGCTATGATATCAGGCAGCTTGATCAGGCCAGCCCCGAAGATGACCGGTGCTGACAGAAGAAAGGAAAAGCGTGCTGCACCCTCACGGGTAAGGCCGAAAAGCAGTCCTGTAGTCATGGTGATTCCAGAGCGGGAGACACCTGGAATAATGGCCAAAGCCTGGGAAACACCGATCAGCAGACTCTGCCCCAGGCTGATCTTCTTTACATCAGTCAGTTTCCTTCCCCTGCGGTCAGCCCAATAAAGGATCACACCCAGCAGGATCAGCATGGTCGCAATCAGGACAGGGTTGCGAAAAACCGTCTCTGCTTTTTCTTCCAGTAGAAAACCGATCAAGGCACCTGGTATCGTTGCTATCACCAGATACCAGAAGAGACGTCCCTCTGTGGTTTTGGTGCCGCGAAGCCCCCCCCCTGATTAAATCAACCCAGTCTCTCCAAAAATAAGCGATCACAGCAACCAGTGTTCCAAGATGAAGAGCAATATCAAATGTCAGTCCCGGATCGTGCCACCGAAAAAGCCATGGCACCAACACCAGGTGCGCCGAACTGGAGATGGGCAAAAACTCCCCAAGACCCTGCACAATGCCCATCACCACAGCCTGCCAGATTGTCACAAAAACTACCTCCTATCAACTTGTCTATTCACAGAATATAAATTAATTCTTTGTCAATACTCAATTACCTGCTTTTTAACGAATGCGCCGCACCCGGCTTGCTCCTTGCTTCATCTCCATCAGGTAGGCAATATCTGCAGAGTCAGCCAGGTGCTGGTTATGGGAGACCATGATCACCTGGCGCCCCAGGGATTGGCTGAAACCCTTTAAGAACTGCGCCAGCTGTGGGGAATATTCCACAGAGACATGCTTCCCGGGCTCATCCAGGATTGCAGGGCCCCCTACCGGCGGCCGAAAGGCATGCAGTAAAGCAAGACGCAGGGCAAGAGAAATGACATCCACAACCCCTCCTCCCCGGGCATCCTCGGGAGTGGTCTCCACTTTATAATCCCCTTCGTAAGTAGAGCAGACAAAAAACTCCGCTTCCGGGCGGTCGCGCTTTTCCTCCACCACCACCTTGAACTCCATATCTGCTCCAAAAACAAACTGCAGGGCCTGGGTAACCAAGAGTTCTACCTGGCGGCGTCCCTGTTCCCTGGCGTGTTTAGCTGCCTCCAGCAGCAGAAGGCGCACCTGTTCCAGGCACTCCCCTTCCTCATGTATCTCTTTAAGACTCTCCTGAAGAGATGCCTGCTTCTCCAGAATTTTGCGCTCCTCACCCCGCTGCCTGTAATAAACTGCCTTCAGCTGTTCAAGACTCCCTTTCAGGGCAACAAGGTCGTCTTTCACCGCGAACGCTCCTTTTCCAGGAGGTCCCAGGGGATCAGCTTACCGGTCTCCTTCAGCAAATTATCCATCTCCTCTTTCAGAGAAGAGATCTTAGCTGCCAATTCCTCCGGTTTAACCCCGTGCTCTGCTGCTTTCTGGTAGAGCTTTTCCCTCTGCTGCTCCAGCAGTTCTTTTTGGCTCAAAGCCCGCTCCCTCAAGTCACGGGATCTGCGCAGGGCATCCTTGAGGTAATTGATTTGCTTTTCATACTGGATCTGCTCCTTCGCTCCTGCCAAAATCGCACCCCTCCCTTACTTATATTCGTTCAATACTCTCTTTACCGCTTCCTGATCGAGATCCCCGAAACAGAACGGGCATTTCCCTGCCTTTAGCAATAACTCCTGAAAGTCATTCAAATGCCTGTTGATCTCCTTTTGATAGCGTTCCGCTGCCAGGCAGGTGCCGCGGTATGCCTGGTCATGCTCCTGCCACCCCTGCCATAATTCCTGGTAAACTTCCCACCTTCGCCTGCCCTCCTCGATCTCTGCCAACTGTTTTTCCACCGTTCCTAATTCTTTTGTTCGTCCTGTGATATACAGTATTTTCTGCAAATAACGGGCTATATTCTGCAGATCGCCGCTGATCAGGCTGAGTTCCCTCCACTCTTGAAAAAGCGGGTCAACTCTCTGCAGACAATCATCCACAGTAGGCACCTGCACGGTATCTTCGATCACCTGGTCAGCCTGTTCGAGCTGCCGGTTTACCTGGCTGATTTCTATGAACAAATTAATAAGACTGCGGTACTCTTCACTGCATTTTTCCAGATGCCGGCATCCCTCTTCTGCCTGGTCGAGCCTGTCCAATGACGACAGAACCCGCTCCACCCCAGCTAAAGCTTTTTTATTCTCTTCCCACTCATTTTTTATAGCGGTCAGCTCTTCTATTTTTCCGGCGGTCTCTTCCCCCTTGCTGACAAGAACCCCGATCTGTTCGATTTTCTCCTGCAGCTCAGGAAGGTGCTCATAGGACTTCAGCGCTTCTGACAGCAGCAGCAGTTCATCCTGGCACCGCTTCTCCTGCTCCCCTAACCGCCGCAGTTCTGTGTTCACTGACCTTTGTGCCCAGTCCAGGATGTGAACACCTCCCAGCTGCCCGATCACCTTAGCTCTAACAGCTCCGTTTTCAGACAGCAAAAAGGGCCCCTCCAGCTGTGCCCCCAGGTTCAACTCCACTTTGCTGCGCTCATCGATCACGATTTTCCTGATTCCGGTGGCTTGAATGATCTCCACAGGGATCTCATTTCCGAAACCCTCGAAAACAAGTTCATCCTCACCTGGTCTCTTTAACAGGTACTGGTTCTTGCCCGTTGTGCTCCGCAGACGGGTAACAATAGCCCCCTCATCCATTTCCACTTTTACCTTGCAGACCTTCGCTCCGGCGCGAATGAAGTTTGCTCCACGGGGCTCATTATAGAGAACCCACCTCAGTGCCCTTACAAGAGCGGATTTACCGAAATCTGAAGGCCCCACAACAACATTAAGCCCTGAGCCGAACTCCACCTCTGTGTGTTGATGAGACTGAAAGTTATCAATAACAAGCCTTTTGATGCTGCTCATGCCTCATCCTCCCCTCTAGCCAGGGCTTCCTCTGCTAAAGAAATCCTGCGCAGGGCTTCATCAATGACAGCGGAAGGCAGTTTTTCCATTGTTGCAATTTCTTCCAGCAGCACCCGGACGTCAGTGCGCTGGTAGGAACCTGCAGCCTTCACCTCTGTCAGGTACCCCGCCAACCTCTGCTCCCGAAAAGCAGCCTCTTCCAGGCGCGACCTGTCCAGAATATCTTCTCCTGGTGCAGCGCTCTTCAGCCTGATTTTCTCATAAGTCGGCGGATTTTCGCAAAAGTCGATGATCATCACCTGTACCGGTCTTTTCATCTCCTGCTGGTGATTGGAAAGGCGCACCAGTGCCCCGGGGTTGAGGAAATACTTCCCATCCCTTTCCGTGTCGGGGAACCCCAGGTGGTTGTGCCCAGCCAACGTAAAGTCAGCCTCAGTATCCCAGATCTGCTCAATCAGAGTATACAACGCTCCCGGGAAGAGGGTTTTCTGCAAGAGCATCCCATGCACCATATGAATGGCATAGTCACAGTTCTTTTTCTTGATCACATAGTCCAACTGCCGATCACGGCGGTCCATCTCGAAGTGGTAGCCTTGCCCGGTCAACTGCACCCGCAGTCCCTTTTTCTCAAGATAAATGGGCTCTCTCCCCAACAGGTGCACGATCCCCAGCCTGGCAGCAAAACCAAGCATGGTACGAGGCAGGGTTTCGCTGTTGTGCCCAAAGAGGTCGTGATTGCCCGCAATGGTGAAGACAGGCACCGGAAACTGCTGATAGATCTCCAGAAAATCCGCACAGACACTGATGGCAGGAGCAGGAACATCGAAGAAATCCCCCCCGTGCAACACATAGTCCACTTCCTGTTCCCTGGCAATGCTCACCACCTCTTCGAGCTTGCGCGCAAGAGTCGCAGGAAAGTTATCCTTCCTATTCTCAGGAGTAGTACCCCTCTTATGATCATCCGTAAAAAAAAGGAACCGCATACTCATACCTCCCAGGTGCCCAGGTGCCTGTCACCAAAACCCCTAACTTGTCTATACAACTCCACCAAAATGGTGCCTGTCACCAAAAACGCCATCTTGTCTATACAACTGTAACTGTCACTCGCTCCATCTTTTTTCCGTCCTCCGACCTCAACCTCCGACCTCCGACTAGCGCATCTATTTCGAAGCAACTCTTTTTCCAACGCCCAACCACCAACTTGGCTTCCGGCATCTGACCTCTATTCTTCTTTTTTCCGACCTCCGACTTCCGGCATCCCACATCTATTCCCACTTCCAACCTCCCACTTCCAACCTCTCATTTCTCGTAGGTAGGTCCGAAGGGGCCCTCTATCTTCTTAAGTTTCCCCGCTGCCGCCAGTCCCTCAAGGGATTCTTGCACTTCATCTACAGTAATCGTACGGTTGAGAGCATTCTCCAGATCAGGCAGATGAAGGCTGATCTGCCCGATATGCAGAGGAAGAATATTGGTGATTGCTTTAAGAAACTCCTCATCTACGCTGCCGAAATCCTTTTCTAATTCTGTGAAAGGATTTATTGTGCGAGGAGCCTGTGTTCTTGCACAGCGAATCCTTACAGATACCGTTCTTCCTACAACAGCTGATGAAACAAAGGCCATACCTGATGGAAGATAGGGAAGCCTTCCCGCCTCCTCCCCGGAGATATCGGTTTCCTCCTGGATCACCTTGATGTCACTTGCCCTGACCGTGCGGAAGATGATCTTGGTGTTGAGCTGAGCAGTGATGGTTTCATCAAGCAGGGCGGGGCGCTGGGTGGCCAAGACCATGAAAACCCCATACTTCCTTCCCTCCTGGGCCACTTCCCGGAAGATGCTGCGTGCCGGTGAAACAAACTCGATCCCACGGCGGGCAAAGTTGTGTGCCTCATCGGTCACTATAATGAAGGGTGGGAACTTATCCCCTGGTGGATCACCGCGCTGGATGGCATCCTGATAACTGCGGCGCATCCCATAGAGCTTTCGTATCAGATAGGCGCTGAAAACAGTAAGCAGCCAGATGGGTCCCCGGATCACTGTCAGTCGCCTGCGATTGAGCGCACCGGTAATGGGTGTTACATCCTTTTGGAAGATCCCTTCCCTATTCAGGCGATGAAGCCGCCAGCGGATACCCCGCAGACTGCTGGGATGTCCCGCCTGACGGGCTAAATTTACGATTTTCTTTTCATAGGCAGAGTGTTCACCGTAATTTTTACGGATCTCTGCTAATGTTTCCTCCTCTTTCTCCGCCAGCCCGATGCAGTGATCAAGCTTGCCGGCAAAACTTATGAAGGAGTCCTTCCCCTGATGAATGGTCTTCAAGGCATTATCCATCCCCTCAGTGAAGTTCCCCCCTGCAGCTGTAAGGAGAGAGGCCAAATCATTGCTGGTCAAGTCTTCGAAGCTCACCCCGGTGTCCCGGCCCACAGTCAGAATCTCTGTCCTGGCTTGATATTTTTTGGCCCTATCCCCATCCATCCCCTCAAAGGATGTGGCAAGGCTCATCTCGAATAATGGGGTCGAAACCAGAGTGGGGATCTGCTTTTCCAGGAGCTCCTCCAGTATCACCCTCATGCCAAAGGATTTGCCTGAACCCGACCCCCCGAAGATACCGATATGGGGGTACTCCTGCATAGCACAGTGATCGAAAACAAAGGGCACACCGCGCTGGGCTAGTATCCCTAACCCTTTTTTATAAAGGGGGGCAAGGCTTTTCAGCTCCTCAGGCAGTGTTTCCTGCATATCCTCAGTTCCCAGAATCACTCCCAGGACAAGCCCTGCATCTATCGGGCAGGACAGCAGAAGGTCATCAACCTCAGCAAAAGAAGGCAGGTGCACACCCGCCCCTACTGCAACAGGATAAGGGATATCACTTAAAACCCGCACCTTCGCCAGGTGGATGGTTTCCTCACCCAGGCGAAAACCAACCTGCTCCAGCCCATCCCAGACTGCGGGATCGATCAAGGGGCTGCGCTCCATAGTGAGGGGAAGAAACCGATTAAAGGACTTAGTTTCTACAACCTCACCGCGAGGCTTCAGCTCCGGGTCATCTATGACCAGAACCTCCCCGATGCGAAACTTCCGCTCCCGGGAAGCCACATAGATATACTGCTGTGTTGTTACACCAACCACCTGCATTAAAAAACCTCCTTCTACCCCATTTCTCTTTTTCGGGGCCAGGCTAGCTTTATTGCTTTATTGCTTCATGTTGCTTCATGTTGCTTCAGACCCGCCACGGGGACGGCCACAGGGACGGCCCCGTGGGTGACAAGGGAACGGTCCTTTTGTCACACTACTGATACATAGGGGACATTCCTATTGCTCCAAATAGCAGCGGTCTCCCCTATAATTCTCCCCTATAATAATATACATTTTAGATCCTTAAGATCGGATATCAGATGCCAGATTCCGACTTCTGACCTCCGGCCACTGACCTCTATTTACTACAGCTCCCTGCTTGCCCTCAGCGGCCGCAGAAAAACTTCAGCCATGGCCGGATCGAGACAGGTGGCGATCATAGCCTCCACCTCTTCCCTGCTCAGGCGCACCTCCGCATCCACCACATCAAGCCAGAGTGGAAAACCCCTCCCATGTGATGGCGTAATACTGTATAAAAAATTAAGCGCTGGCTCAAAGACACTTTCCTGATCCCTCAGGTAGTCAACAGCCACAACCTGGGGGTGCCTGGCAAAGCGGGCATAAAGACGTCCCTGCTCACCGCTGTCCCCCTCGTGCAGCCGGTATGTTTCTCCTGGCTGCAGCAGTCCGAACAGGATCTCCCGGTCACCCATCAGACCTGGTAAACCCTGCTCCCCCTCTGCAATAAGTGTCTGTGCCAGGGAACAGGTGGCAATCTCCTCGGTCACCCCGAGCAGCAAAACCTCTTGCTCCAATGCGGTAACTTTCAGCTCATTCCAAATTTGGGGGGCATGCATTTTAAGGCGGGCAAAACCACCATCAAAAACTACAAGTCGCGGCCTCGACTCAAGTACCTGCAGTGCCGCCTTGGCCTCCAGTGTTGCCAGGGTTTCCCAGCGCAGATGGGCCATGGCTTCATCGGGATTCTGCCCTTTGCTTATGCGTTCCTCCATTTTCTCCTGGTACCTGGGAAGGAGAGGTGAAAAGATCTCCTGAACCCATATCCTCTCATTACTGCTGCCACTGCTGGTTGTGTGAGCCAGTGCCCGAAAAAAAGTTACCACATACGGGTAACTGGCACCGTAAGTAGCCAGGGAACCATCCACACCTACCAGCGGCCTTCCCTGGAAAAAAGATGATATTTCCTTTCCGGAGAGTCCTGACAGGGGAGCAAAAACCCCCTTTTGCTCTGCCTGCTGTCGCCTTTCCCCGGTGGTTCCTCCCACCCTGTGGCGCTTTTCTAAATAGTTGTTCAGTTCCTTGAGTTCAGAAACCAGTTGATCCTCATGAAGCAAAGAGGCCACCCCTTATCAAAATGCTAAAGAACTCTGGCTGTTAACTATAAGGATATCAAAAATAACCTGATTACTATCACAACTTATGAACTCTATCTTCTCCCGTTCGATATCCTCTAATTGGGTATAACTACTTGGACAAATAGGATTATTGCCATCTTTCATATTCGCTCGCTGTCCTCTAATCGGCTTACTAATTATTTATCCAGCGGTTTATTCAATCTTAATAATACCAAACTGAAAACATGCGGTTGCAATCAATAATCCAACACTGCTTAAATTCTCCTCTCATAAAAAAAAAACCTGCCCCCTCCTGGAAAATTGTCAAGGCAGTGCAAAAATCAAACCATGCCCAAAACACAATTAGTATGCTGCCTGCATGAAGATAGCAGTCTAACACTATAGGTCAGAAAAGGTGACTGTCGCCAAAAAACGCCAATATCTGTTCCCACTTCCAACCTCCCGCTTCCCACATCTCATTTTACCAACCACCACTCCTACAGGGTCATTTGATAGAAAACCACGAAGAGCGTCATCACAGTATTCCACATACTGTGAGCAGCAATGGCGGGATAAAGTGATTGTGACTTCTCACAGAAGATAGTGAGGCAGGCACCCCCCAAAGCCAGGGGAATAAAGCGGACCAGGTCAAAGTGTATCAGACTGAAGAGACAAGCAGTAGCTATTATTCCCCAGACAACACCCAACCGGCTGCGCAGAACAGGATAGATAAATCCACGGAAGAACAGTTCCTCACTTACAGGAGCACAAACCCCCACCAACAGCAGCAGTGGAAGGATCTGCTCCCAACCCCGAGCATTCAAAATCAGTTCAGCAATGGCCTGGGGCTGTGGGGGTTGAGGAAACAGGGAGATAATCACCGCCATGATGAGGGTGACCACCAGGAAAACACCCATCCCCCCGATAATTCCATAGAGAAACAGCTGCGCCAGTCAAAATTATCAAACCCGAGGGCTGCCAGAGGAGCTTTTCTAATCCATGCGGAACACAGCACAAAGAGCACTATCAGGATGCTCTGAAGAAAACCTGCTGTAAACATAATAGCTACTTCAATACTGCCCATTACAGGAAATAAAGACAGCACCCAGTTCGACAGACGAAGACCGAAAAAAGCAAAGAAAACACTAAACAAAAAGATAAGGCCTATAATAATTGCAATATCCACAAATCCCCATGGCGGACGGAAGCGAGGATAAGAGTTTCTTATTTTAAATTCATAAGGGAAAATTTAAAATGCTCCTCTCCAAAATCAGCCTGTATGTGCTAAATTATTGTTAACATATCCTGGGCAAGGGTTCCCCTTCCAGCATACCTAGAATCCTTGTTGCTCCGAGGTCAGTCTCCAGAAGCACCAGACCTTCCTCCTCGCCGAGCACCTGGCCGATCTTTACAGAACCCTTCCCTTCCGGCAGATCTCTCATCGCCTCCAGGACACTGTCTGCCACTGACGGGGCTACAACCGCAATCACCTTGCCCTCATTGGCCAAATACAGGGGGTCAATCCCCAGCATCTCACAGGCCCCAACTACCTCACGGCGAAGCGGAATCTCCTCTTCCTGGATCAGGATACCCCTTTTGCTCTGCACAGCAAGCTCATTTAATGTAGTGGCTAAACCGCCGCGAGTGGGATCCCGCATACACCTGACACCATCCCCCCCGGCTTCCAGGATCGCTTTAGCAATCCGGTTGAGGGGAGCACAGTCACTCTCTACAGGTGTGGAGAAAGAAAGCCCCTCCCGCTGAGCCAGAATAGTCAAACCGTGGTCCCCCATGGTGCCGCTGATCAGAACCACATCACCGGGCTCCATCCGCCTTGGAGAAAGAAGCCTGCCATCAGGGATCACACCAATACCGGCAGTGTTGATAAAAACCTTGTCTGCACTTCCCCTGTCTACAACCTTGGTGTCCCCGGTGACTATATGAACACCCGCGTCTTTTGCGGACTCCCGCATGGACTGCACGATCCGCCGCAGATCCGCAATAGGCAGTCCCTCTTCAATAATAAACCCGGAACTCAAATACAAGGGCTCCGCACCACTCACCGCCAGGTCATTGACCGTTCCACAGACAGCGATAGTACCGATATCCCCTCCGGGAAAGAAAATGGGGTCCACCACAAAGGAGTCAGTTGTAAAGGCAATCCTGCCTCCACCCACCTCCAGGACCGCTGCATCCAGCAGTTCATCCAAAATAGGGTTTCCAAAGGCATCCTGAAAAACATCTTTGATCAACTGATTGGTGAGCGCCCCACCACTGCCATGACCAAGAATAATCAGATCATCTTCTTCATACTTCAACTGCGAACACCAGCTTTCTGTCTTCCATAACGATAATAAGCAGCGCAAGACCCTTCTGTAGAAACCATGCATGGCCCCACAGGTTTCACCGGGGTACAGACCTTGCCGAACAACGGACACTCATAGGGAAGCTTCAAACCCTTGAGCACCTCTCCACAGGCGCATCCCTTACGGCATTTCCCCGGTTTTACAGTAATGGGAAAGCGCTTCCTGGCATCATACTGTACATACTCCTCCCGCAGCTCCAGGCCGCTTTCCGGCACCTCACCGATCCCTCGCCAGCGGGCCTGTATAGGAGTAAAGTATTTCTCGATAAAGCCCACAGCCACCGGGTTCCCCTCGGGCCGCACCGCCCGTTTATACTGAATATCCACAGCCGGGCTCTCATTACGATACTGACGTACAATGAGCAGCAAGGCCTCCAGGATATCGGCGGCCTCAAACCCGGTCACTACACAGGGTTTCCCGTATTCTTCAGCAATAAACCGGAAGGGCTCTGTTCCCAGGATAGTGCAGACATGCCCCGGATTGAGAAAGGCATCGATCTTCACCTCCGGGTCATCCAAGAGCACCCTCATGATGGGGGGAACCACTTTATGCAGTGAAAAAACAGATAAATTCTCTAGCTCCATCTGTACCGCCTGATCTAAAGCTGCAGCCACAACAGGTGTTGTGGTCTCAAAACCCACACCCAGGAAAATCACCTGTTTATCGGAATTTTCCTTGGCCAGTTGCAGAGCATCAGATGGTGAGTAGACCACACGCACATCCGCCCCTCTGCTCTTTTCCTGCAGCAAACTGCTTTCAGTACCGGGGACACGCATCATATCTCCGAAAGTAGCCAGAATAAGCCCATCCTGGCGCGCCAAAGCCATCACCACATCCAGGTCATGGTCATCTGTAACGCAAACCGGACATCCCGGACCAGATAGGAGATGCATCTTTTCAGGCAATAGATCCCTGAGTCCACTCTTGGCAATGGCTACAGTATGGGTGCCGCAGACCTCCATCACTGTTATCGGGCGATCGATCTCCTGGTGCAGCCTGTCAAGCAGATAGCGTGCATATTCTTTTTTACTGGATTGCCTCATGAGCATCCTCCCAGGCATCAAATATTTCTTCAGCTGATTTTTCGTCGATCACCTGAATGGCATAACCCGCATGGAGCAGCACATAATCCCCTACTTTCGCCTCAGGAGTCAGCATGATGTTTACTTCTTTGACATTACCTCCAATATCCACTTCAGCAAGCGGTCCATTAATCTTCAAGATCTTGGATGGAATGGCAAGACACATCTTTCCTGATCACCTCACTCGCAATATAGACTTGCCCCAGAGAAACCCCACCATCATTGGTCGGAACCTTCTTATGGCAGAGAGCCCTAAAGTCCTCTTCCGCCAGTCTCCGGCGCAGCAAGAGAAAGAGCAGTTTATTCTGGAACACCCCGCCGCTCAAGGCCACCAGATTCAGCCCTGTATTCTCCCGCATCTTTTTCAAAACCATAATGATCATTTCGGCAATTGTGCTGTGAAACCTTCCGGCGATCTCCGAAACTGGGGTGCCATCACTCAAATCCGCTAGAATCCCCTGGAAGATTCCCCGCACCCCAAGTGTGTAAGGCCTGGAACCGGTACATAACTCAAAACTGTATGTACCGGCAGCTTTTACATCTGCCAGGGTTTCCATCTCAATGGCCGCCTGCCCCTCATACTGCACTTTGGTGCAGATCCCCAGGAGAGCGGAAACAGCGTCAAAAAGGCGGCCACAGCTGGAGGTCAAAACAGTGTTGAATCTATTCTCCAACTGCCTTACCAGCACCTGCTGCTCTTCCCTGGACAGCTCAGGCAGATACCTTTGGGCGTATTTCAAACCGGCATCACCAAAAAGTTCATATAGGTAGGCGAAGGACATCCTGGATGGCCTTTTTATTGTAATCTCCCCGGGCAGCGGCAGATAGGAAAGATGTGCCATCCGCTCCAGGTTTGCCGGGGTGCCCGCAAAGAACTCAAACCCCCAGATGGCACCATCCAACCCGTAGCCTGTTCCATCACAGACAACTCCCAGAGCAGGCTCAGTCACCCGGTTTTCCGCCAGACAGCTGGCCATATGGGCGTGGTGGTGCTGGACGCCGATTTTTTGCAGCCCTTTAACGCTAGTCTCTTGAAGTCCCTTATCCCCGTTAAGCTCTTTTGACCCTTGAAGCCTTTTAGCCCCGTTAAGTCCCCTAGCCACTTTAAGCCCTTTAGCCCAGCGGGTTGCCAGATAATCCGGGTGAAGGTCGTAGACAACGACCTCCGGCTTTACATCCAGCATCGTTTCAAAGCGGGGGATGGTGTATAAAAACTGCTGATAGTTTCCGTAATGGTTGATATCCCCCAAATGCTGGCTGAGATAAGCTCCCCTTCCTTTGGTCATACAGAAGGTGCTTTTTAAATCCCCACCACACCCCAGCATCACCGCAGGAGGCTCTACTGGCAGATCAACAGGCAGGGGCACATAACCCCGGGCGCGGCGGAAAATTTGCGCCTCCCCACCCACAACAGCTGCCACCGAATCATCACAGCGGTTAAAGATCTTGCGGTTGTGCAAAAGGAAGTAGTCGGCAATCCCCTTCAGCTTCTTTAAGGCTTCGTCATTGTCGATGATCAAGGGATCATCGCTGATATTGGCGCTGGTCATCACCAGGGTCTCCAACCCCTCATCAAAAAGAAGATGATGCAGGGGTGTATAAGGAAGCATTACACCCAGTGTATTGATCCCCGGCGCAGTCTCAGGCGGCAGATCATCAAGACTCATCCGCTCCAGAATCACAATGGGATGTGCCGGACTCTCCAGCAGTTCTGCCTCCTGTGGGGAAATATGGCAGTACCTTTTGGCCACATCCAGGTCCTTGCACATCACTGCAAAGGGCTTGAACTCCCTCACTTTGCGTCGCCTTAAAGCCGCAACCGACTCTCCATTAGTGGCATCACAGACCAGGTGAAAGCCCCCCAGTCCCTTTACTGCCAGGATCTTACCCTCTTTCAAAAACTGATGTCCCATCCCCGGATAAACATTCTCCTCCAGGTCGCACAGGGTAGTATGTGGCCCACACTCCGGGCAGCAGTTGGGTTGGGCGTGAAAGCGCCTGAACATGGGATCCTCAAACTCATGTGCACACTCCGGACACATGGGAAAATCCCGCATGGTGGTCTTCTCGCGGTCATAAGGAACATCCATGATAATAGTAAAGCGGGGGCCGCAGTTGGTGCAGTTGGTAAAGGGGTAGTGATAGCGGTGGTCATGCGGATCCATAACCTCACGATAGCAGTCCTCACAGGTGCTCACATCCGGGGAGATGATCACATCCTTGTGGCCACTCTTCTCACTGTGCTTGATAAAGAAGTGGTCAAACCCTAGAGAATCCCGGGGCTTGATGCTGTGCTTGACAATCGATGGCCAACTTGGGTGGGTGGTCGAGGATATCCTGTAAAAAGGCATCAACAATCTCTTCCGAGGCCTCGGCCCAGATGGTCACACCCTCCGAAGAATTCAATATCCACCCCTTGATCCCGTATTTATTAGCCAAACGAAAAACAGTGGGGCGAAACCCTACCCCCTGAACTACCCCTTCAATCCGAATCTCCCGGGCAACTGTCATGCCAACTCCCCCCATCTGTTATTGCATGACTACTTTTATTGTAACACTACGGGGGAGGGGTGTAAATTGGTGACAGAGGGACGGGGGTCATGTCATCCTGGATGACATGACCCCCGTCCCTCTGTCACCTCCCGTCCCTCTGTCACCTCCCCGTCCCTCTGTCACCTCCCCGTCCCTCTGTCACCTCCCCGTCCCTCTGTCACCTCCCACTTGTCTATGTAGTTGGCTACTGCCAGGATGAAGGTGCTGTGTGACCAGGTAAGGGGCGCCACAGATAAGGGTTCTCCTGTATAGGGGTGGAACTGCTCTGCTAAAATTCCGCTTTCCATGGCGCGATCTGCCGCCCATTCCAGGATGGACCTGGCCTGGGCCAGTTCTTCTTTGGTTTTGGCCTTGGCGGCGTACCACTCAGCCAGCCAGAGGGTGGTTATTATCCAGGGGCTGCCGGGAACATTTTCAATATCATCACTCATCCGGTAGTACCAGTCAGCTGTATAGCGAGCCAGCCCTCCTACCCATGTATTTACCCTTAACCCTTCCTCAACCGCTTTCATGGTCCTCTCCACCCGGGGGTCATCAGCCGGGAAAACACCAAAGCCAAAAAGCCCATAAAGGCTGGAATCAAGAGTAAAATCGGGGATCGGCTCCATTTTTCCTTCCCTTTGGCGGTAATAGATCCCCCGCAGGAAACGCCCCACTTTTTCATGATAGAGATAGCGTTCCATACCTTCCCGTACCTCTTCGGCACCCTGACGGTAATGCTCCGCACTCCTTGTATCACCGAAGAGATTCCCTAAATTGGCAGCAGCCATCAAACCTGCATGAACAGAGGCTGCAGTAAAACTGAAAACCCCCCACCTCTCCTCCCAGAGATCATAGCTAGACAGAGGAAGGCCTGTTTGGGGATCACGGAATTGGAGTAGAAAATCACCCATTTTTTTGGCAAGATTCCAGTAAAAAGGCGCCATTTCCTCGAAATCATGGCACTGCCGGTAGTGATGCCAGAGGGCACAGCTTACCAGTGCTGTTTCATCCTCCTGAATGGGAAGTTGCTCTCTGGCATCCCTTATCAAGGGATACCAGCCAGACCCCGGGGAGCCATCAGGATTATATCTCTGTAAATTATAACCACCATCAGTGATCATTTGGGCGGACAACCGAAAAAAGCGCACAGGTATCTCGGGAAAACCCACCCGGTCCAGTGCAACAGCAACAAGTGCAGCATCCCGCGGCCAGATATAGTTGTAGGTATCCCGGGCAGTGGCCAGGATATCGCTGTCAGTTGCCGCTAAGATGGCACCATTGTTATCGCAGTGTGTGCGCACAATGAGCAGGCTCTGCTTAAAGAGCTTGCTCACCTTTTCAGGGAGGTCGCCAAAATTCCAGTCATGTCTGTTTACCCAGTTTCGACAGTAGTCCATAGTTTCCTGAAGGAGATAGCCAGGTCCATGGTCACGTACCAAATTATCTAATTCCCGCACAGCCTCAAGTCGATCCCCTAAAGCTATCCAGTACCAAAGGTTTTCCTCCTCCCTTGCCTCTAGGTTTATTTCAAAACTAATAGTGCTGTCCACGGACCCGTGGTCAATGGGGTTTCCCCCTAGCCAACCATCTTCAGCATCCCTCCAGGTGCCCTCTGCCCCTAGAAAACGCTTGCGGCCCGTTGCATATTGGAAGATCCCTCTTCCCTGAGCCGCTCCATTGGCCAGCAGATAGATATCGCGTTTATAGTGGCAGATGCCCCGGGAGACAGGGTCAAAAAGGGCGGTATCACCGATGTTATTTTCACTTATAGAGAAATCATGGTTGAAAAATATCCTCATCCGGCGTGGCCAGTTTCTTAAATTTTTTATCGTCATTTTTCTGACAAAAATATTAAAATGTGGGTGCACACCATCATTGATCTGCACATCCAGCCCCATCTTTTCATTGATTGCCTGTACAAAGGTAACCAGACTGTCCTCCTGGTAGCCTAGCTTTTTTTGCCAGTCATCTTCCCACAGCCATGAAAAATGGCCGCCCTCCCAAAAACCGGTGCTGCAGCGCTGCCCTCCGATATGATTTTCCATTCCCACAACAGGATAGTAAAGATCCCGCATATTTAGTTGGCTGTCAAAATTGATCAACATGTTTCCATTACCCACTACCAGTGCTCTCGGCATCCGCAAATCTCCTTATCTAGTAAATTTGCCTGAATGCAATAAACTAATTGACATTGGACATAATACAAGAGAATTGTTTTTCCTTTTCAATTAATCATTTTTATCATTTTTCCCGAACGCCGAAGAATTAATCTCTATTTTTTGAGACGGGTCGTGACACCCAAAAGAAGGAGGGAGTCAGGGTGGCCCTGTGGGAACTTTTTCTTTTATTACTAGCAATATTAGTTGTAGGAGGTCTGGCTTGGATGTTCAATAAGAAGCTTTCCGGAAGTCGACCCTACCGGAAGAAAATTCAATCTGCTCAAGAAAAAACACCCGAGAGCAGCCGGCCTATCCAGCAAAAAGAGGATATGGAGGTTGCGGAGGAGGTGACACCACCACTCTCACACCAGGTACCCCAGCAGGAAAAACATCATATTTTACCGGAAATCCCTCATTCCTACGGGGATACCTTCATTACCGCAATTGCCCGGGATCCTTACTGGATCTTTGCCTACTGGGAAATCAGCGAAGCTACAAAAGAAGATATTGCTGCACGTTTCGGCCATGATGCCTGGGAGTCATCCCGCCCAGTGCTTAAAGTATATGATGCTACAAACCTTTACTTTTTTGACTCCCGGGAGGCAGCAGAAATACAGATCAACGGCTATGCCAGTAACTGGTATATCAACACCGGGATGCCTGGCCACAACTATCTTATAGAACTTGGCCGCATTCTCACTGATGGAACCTATGTCTTTATCGCCCGTTCCAACATGGTGAGCACACCCCGAGACGATGTTTCTGAAATCGTCGATTTGGAGTGGCTGCTTCCCACGGAATATGAAAAACGGGTTTACGGAAGGTATATAGAAATACATGGCTCACCTGGCTTTATCGAGGAAATGGCATTAAAAGCTGTTGCAGCCAAAGAACATGAAGAATACATCGGTTCCCCCATGAACTGGTAAATATCACTGGAAGGGAAGAAATTATGACAAAAGGTTACTTTGCTTTGATTTTACACGCTCACCTCCCCTATGTCCGCCATCCGGAACATGAATATTTTTTAGAGGAAAAGTGGTTTTACGAAGCGATCACAGAAACCTACCTCCCCCTCCTCTGGACCTTTGAAAAGCTGGCAGAAGATGGGGTCGATTTCCGGGTTACTTTTAACCTCTCACCAACACTGCTTTCAATGTTCAATGATGAACTCCTCCGGCAGCGTTATGTCCGTCATTTGGAGCACCTTCTGGAACTGGCCAACAAGGAAGAGGCCCGCACAAGATACCAGCCGGAGTTTCATGGCAACGCCCTGATGTACCGGGATCTGCTCTCCCGTGCACACTACCTCTTTACAGAAAAATACCGCTGGAACCTTGTAGAAGCCTTTAAACGGCTTCAGGATGCCGGTAAACTGGAAATTATCACATCCGGAGCCACCCACGGCTACTTTCCCTTGTTAGGGGTGCAGAGGGAAGTTATCAACGCCCAGGTAGCAATAGCCGTTGATCTCTATGAGCGCTGCTTCGGGCGGCGCCCAACAGGATTCTGGCTGCCGGAGTGCGGTTTTAAACCAGAAGATGACAGAATATTAAAAAAACATGGCATTAAATATTTTTTTGTTGAGAATCATGGGATTCTCTATGCTTCCCCACGCCCCAAGTTTGGAAATTACGCCCCCATTTACTGTCCCTCCGGTGTGGCAGCCTTTGGCAGGGATAGAGAATCATCAAAACAGGTTTGGAGCGCAAAAGAGGGGTATCCTGGGGATTTTAACTACCGCGATTTTTATCGGGATATCGGCTATGATCTGGATCTTTCCTATATCGGGCCTTACCTTCCCGATGGCCACATCCGTACACACACTGGAATCAAATACTACCGGATCACCGGCACCAGTGACCACAAAGAGCCCTATGTCAGATCCTGGGCCTTGGAAAAGGCAGCAGAGCATGCAGGGAACTTCATGTTCAACCGCGAAAAGCAGATAGAGTGGCTTGCCGGAATTTTCGATCGCAAGCCGATAATCGTTGCCCCCTATGATGCTGAGCTATTCGGTCACTGGTGGTTTGAGGGACCCCAATGGATTGACTTCTTGATTCGAAAGATCCGCTATGACCAAAAGAACATTGAGATGATCACCCCGGGTGATTACCTGAACATCTTCCCCTGTAATCAGGTATCAACTCCCTGTGAATCCAGTTGGGGTTGGAAGGGCTATCATGAGGTGTGGCTGAATGGTGCCAACGACTGGACCTGGCGGCATCTACATAAGGCTGGAGAACGAATGATCGAACTGTCCAATACCTATCCAGAGTCAGAAGGCATACAGAGGCGCGCCCTCAATCAGGCAGCCAGAGAACTCCTCCTGGCACAAAGCAGTGACTGGCCGTTTATTATGAAAACCGGAACAATGGTGGAATATGCTAAAATGCGTTTCCAATCACATATCGCCAACTTTAACAGGATTTATGAAGAAGTTAAAAGGAACTCCATCGATGAAGGGTGGCTGAGCTGGATAGAGAGCTGCAACAACCTCTTTCCCGAGATCGACTACCGAGTCTACCAGACACATCATGTAACCGATCTCCCGGGCCCGCTGTCCCAACAAACGGCAGCAGTTAGTGGTTAGTGGTTGGTGGTTCGAAAAAAGATGATAGTGCACAACGCGCGCAAGGGAAATAAACTAACCTGTGCCTTGACTGAAAGAACCAGTGCTCTAACCTTTCAAATAACTAATATTCGGGTAGAAAAGATTGACCCCCGCATAAACGGGAGTCATCTTTTTTGCTTAACCTTCTAGGGACGGTTCTCTTGATCCAGCTTTTTTAAGAAAGCCGGATCAAGAGAACCGTGAATCTGTATAAAAAGTACTGGGTTTGAACACCATAATACGTAGATTCATTCACTGCAAGGCATGCCATATGTTGTGGTGTCGGACTACAACAAATTCCCACAATCTACCGTCCCCTTGATCCATTGACCCTCTCTGGTACAGGTTCAGGACATGGGTAACACTATGCCCCCAGTCTAATCACTAACTTGCCAATCACCAACGACCACTAAACTGTCCCCTTTACACGCAGAAATGCACCAGGAACCGTCCCCAGTGCACGTCCTGTGATCGCGTTACTTCAGAATGTCTTGGATTTTTTGTACGTACATGTCGGTCAGGGATTCGGCGGTTTCTTGGTTGAAGGCTTCACTGTATACTCTGCAGACCGGTTCATCGGCATCCGGGAGTATGAGTGCCCACCCCTCGGGGTGTTGTACTTTGATCCCTTCTGCTGTTTCGATTTTTTGTTCGCCTGACTCCTCTGCCAGATGGCGCAGCACTTTACCTTTATCATTCCAATCGACATCTACATCTCTCCTGACTGTGACAAATCCAGGGAGTTCAGCCAGAACCTCTGACAGCGTCCTTTCCCGGCGCGCCAGGTATTCGGCAAGTGAAGTCAAAACTGCAAGAGCATCGCTGTAGAGGAGAAACTGGGGGCAACGTTGCTGTGAGGCGCACACATCCTCTTCTAGAAATGTCTGCATCATAGACCAGGGCGCTGTTTTTGTGCGTCTGACATCCCCTCCCTGCTGTCGTGCCATCTCCACCACCGATTCAGGAGCTGTTACCGGAAAGGCTAAAATGGAGTTTTGGTTGGACTGCATAGTGATCAGGGAAAGGAGTGCATAAAATCTGTCCTCACTGACAATCCGCCCTTGATCATCAACCAGCACCACCCCTTCACCACCTGAATCCAGCACAGCACCATAATTAGCTCCCTGCTCCCGCACAACCTCACCGAACTGTTCCGCGGCTTTCAGCAGTTCCGAAAAGGTCTGGGAATGCGTGCGAGGAGCAGCAAAGGTGATCACCTGACAGCCCAGGGCATCAAAGAGACCTGGAAGCAGAGCACCAAGCTGGCTGGGGTCGTAATCGACAACGATCCTGTATCGTTTACGCCTGATCAGCTCCCGATCGAGGAATTTCAACAGATAGTTGATATAAGAACGGTTGACATCAGGCAGATATTCCACCGGGTGAATTTCTTCCTTCATCGCGTAGCGGTATTCCTCGCGGCTCAGCAGGCCCTCCACCTTGCGCTGTTCTCCGCGAGAGCAGTCCGCTCCGCGATCATTCATCAAACGAACGTTGATTTTATTGTGGCCCACCCGATAGATGTGCACCCCTCCTAATAAATCGAAGGCGCGGATCCCGTAGCGGTGTACCGGCATGGTTACTTTTCTCAGATCAACAACTTGCAGGCCACTGCTCATCAGACCGGAAAGAACGGCATTTTTGATGACCTGGGTATCAGGGTATCCATCTGAGCCCAAGGAAAGCCTTCCTTGTTTGGCGAGACTTGAACCCAGGGCCAGCCCAAGGCAGCAGGCAAAATCCGGAGTGATCTCTGTGAAGAGGTCCCCGGTAATACCGCTGTTGCCGAAAAGCCGCGCCCTGCCGCAGTTTCCCCACACAAGGCTCTTAGACAACCTCGTTCCCTTTTCCACCCACTTCTCCGGCCAGATCTTGACCCCGGGCTTGATCACACTCCCTTCACCAACAACACTCCTATCTCCGATCATAGATCCCTCAAAAGCCCTGGCACTTGACAGCAGTAGGGCACCTTTTCCTAAAACCGCTCCCCGCAGTTCCGCTCCTTCCCCTACCATGGAATTATCCCAGAGGATACACCTTTTCAGGGATGATCCCTGTCTGATCTGCACCCCATTACCCAGCACAGCCAGGGGACCGATACTGGCATTGGGGCCGATGATACAGTCATCGCCGATGACAACCGGCGGGATCAATGATGCTGATGCATCAACTTGCACATTTTCGCCCATCCATATTCCGGCACTGGCCTCTCTGCCAGGTAAGGAAAGAAGTGTGCCCTTCTTTTCCAGGATGTCAAACTGTGATTGCATATACTGCTCTGCATTGCCAATATCACACCAGTACCCTTCGGTTACAAAGGCGTAAAGGGGTTCACCAGCAGCCAACAGACGCGGGAAAAGGTCTTTGGAAAAGTCAACCATCTTGTTTGCATCGATATATTCCAGGATCTCCGGCTCCAAAATGTAAATCCCTGTGTTGACAGTATCGCTGAACACCTCCCCCCAACCCGGCTTTTCCAGGAAGCGCACAATCCTCCCTTGCCCATTTGTAATCACAACCCCATACTCCAGGGGGCAGGTAACCGTCGTCAGAACCAGTGTCGCCAGAGCTTTCTTCTGTCGATGAAACTCAAAGGCCTCCTGCAAACTGCAGTCGGTCAGTGCATCCCCACTGATCACCACAAAGGTTTCATCCAGAAAAGCAGCGGCATTTTTTACACTTCCTGCTGTACCCAGGGGTGTATCCTCAGTGAAATACCTCAGCTTGACACCGCGACCAAAATTGCTGCCATCACCAAAATAACCCTTGATCTCCTCAGGGAGGTACTGCAGGGTAACAGCAGTTTCGGTAATATTGTGGCGACCAAGCAATTCGACAATGTGCTCCATACAGGGACGGTTCAGCACCGGCACCATGGGTTTGGGCAGAGCACAGGTCAGAGGGCGGAGGCGTGACCCCTCTCCTCCAGCCATGATCACTGCTTTCAATGATATCTCCCCCCTTTAATGGTTTCTGCTAACTCTTCTGTTTGTTCTTCTCCTATGAGATATCCAGGAACCGCATACCTGCCAATATCTGCTATTCCCTGACGCATTTTTTTTCTGCAAATCAATTTTCGCAAGCCAGGAATCGGTCTTCCATGCGCTGGCTTCATAGTCATCATGAACCTCTGCGTAAACTTCCTTGGTTTTATAAGCGATTTCCTCCCAGGTATACAGCTTGCGCAGGTCCTGATAAGCTCGCTCGGCCAACCTGTTCGCCAGATCCGGCTCATGGAGCAGACGCAAGATGTTGTCAGCAAAAGAATTGGGATTTCCCACGTAGCACTTCAAGCCATTTACCTCATGGTGAACGATCTCACCAAGCCCCCCTACATCAGCCACAACTACCGGGGTATGGGCAGCCATAGCCTCCAGTGCCACCATCCCAAAGGGTTCGTAGAGGCTGGGAAAGACAGCCACATCCGCCTCCCGGTAGAGAAAATCCCTGGTGTCATCATCGATATAACCTGTAAAATAAACCCTTCCATAAACACCCATGTCCTGGGCTTTGTTTCTCAGATAATCCAAGGCCGGCCCCTTCCCGGCAATAACGAACTTAACATCTGAATAATACTGGAGTACCTTGGGAACCGCATCCAGGAGAATTTGGGCACCCTTTTCCTGAACAAGCCTCCCCACAAAAAACACGATCTTCTCACCGGGAGCAGCATAGTGGTGCAGAGAGAGGTGTTCTATATCTCTCCGCTGATAGCGGTCCAGATCAACCCCATTGGGAACTATCCGTATCTTGTCTGCAGGAAGCTGAAAAACACGCTTTAACTCCTGCTCCATATAGTGACTGCAGACGATAACCCGCCAGGATTCATAGGTTAACCACCACTCCACATCACTGATATAACGCTGCAGATCATTATGCAGACCCTGATTGCGCCCATACTCGGTAGCATGGATGGTGGCAATCAGGGGTTTCCTGTATGCTTGTTTGAGTGCCCTGCCGGCGTAGGCAACAAGCCAATCATGAGCATGTACCAGGTCTATCTCTTCCATGGAATTGACCAGCGGTACAGCATACTCAACCATCCGAATGTTAAGCTGCAGGATCCAGGTAAGAAAATCAGGGGCAGAGAGATTATAGGGCTGCAACCTGTAAACGAAGACACCGTCGACCTCCTCGTGCTCCTTGGAGTTCGCATCGCCGATGGTGATCAGGTGCACCTCATCCCCCGCCATGGCCAGCGCAGTTGTCAGGTCATAGACATGCTGGGCCAGTCCCCCCACACTGCGTGGGGGATACTCCCAGGAAAGCATTAAAATCCGCATTACCGCATCTCCTTGCACATTTCTTTTCATGACATACCAAATATCCAACGCAAAAAGCCTCTGTTCAAGAAAGTGATGAGCCAACCCTTGAGATATATTGAGAACTTTTTGCCTTCTGGTGCCTGTCACCATTTAGCCACATTTGTATAGACAAGTTACGCTTCCGGGTGGCTGGCACCAGTGAGGGGCTAAGGTATTTCCCCGGTGTGGATCTCCAGGGACCAATTTCTCCCATGGTTGTTGTCCCAATTACCGGCGTGGTCTTTAAAACAGAAGTTTAGCCTGCTTTCATCATCAGCCTCAAACTCGACCTCCCAGACACCATCGCTCCTTTTCATAGGTAGATCGGAAACAGAATTCCAGCTGTGAGAGTGTCCGTAACCCCTGTGCAAGTAGATGTCCCGCGCTCCCGCCTGTGCCAGGAGTCCGTTGTACTTAACAGTTACCCTTTCTCCCAGGGTCAAGGGAACAGGAGAAATAGCAACACCCCCCTCTACCTCCACCTCCCGCCTTTTGTGGGCATCGGTACTTCCTTGGGCGATGCGGCGAGTTCTGGTTTCACTGCGGCGTTTTTGATGTAACATATATACCACTCCCTTCTAAAGTAGATGTCTGAACCAAGATGCCAGCTGTCGAAAACTATCGACTGGTCTTTTTGACGATCCCAGGACTGCATGGGTATCTAACAGCTATCATCCAACCAGCAACGGCTATTCTTTGCTGCTCCTCAACAAGGGCAAATTAATAAGTGAGATCATTGTGCTAACAAAGATAAACCGCTATTTTCTTTTCTTAGGAGCTTGCGGTGACATAGTTGTCAGATCAAAAATGAATCCTGCCAGAAACAAATAATTACTGCGAATTCAGCAACTGTATACAAAAATCAGTGTTTAACCTACCATGGCAACAGCCGCGGCAACAGTCGATTTTTCTCCTCTTAGTATGCAACCCCGCAAGGTAAATATACGGGAAATACATGAACAGGATTAAATATAGGGATAATAAACAACAGAAACAGAACTTGGAAAGCAGGGAAAAATATGATTCCCTTTTTCAAATGGCTAGGTAAAATTATCAGGCGTTCAGCAGGTGAGGCTGTTGGACATTTGCTAAAACCAGGTGATCCCGGTTATCAGGAGGAACGCACCCTCACTTCAAACCTGGATCAAAATTTGAAAATAATCACTGAAGTTTTTGGGCTCAGCGATGACCTCATGTCCCGTAAGATTACCATCGGAAGAGGCAAAAAACATACACGTGCAGCAATAGTTTACCTGGATCCTCTGATCAATTATTCCCAGCTGCAGCAGGGCCTGATGCGCTCACTAATGACTGTGGAACATCTGCCCAGCGCCGGAATTACAACAGAATGGCTGATCAATAATGTCATTTCCAGCGGAAGAGTCATTGAAAAAGATAAGTGGGTGGAGGTTACTGATGAAATCAACCGCGGATCTGTCTGCCTTTTTATCGAAGGGTTAGATAAGGCACTTCTCATCAAAATTGTTGAAAAAACAAGCCGACAGGTTGATCAACCTGTCGTAGAGACAGTGTCACGGGGACCCAGTGATGGCTTTAACGAAGATGTGCGCACAAACTTGGGGTTACTGCGTAAACGATTACACACATCCCGCCTGGCTGTGGAAAACCTGGAGATCGGTGAATTGACAAAAACAGAGGTAAAACTGGTTTACCTGAAAGGCTATATAGCTGAAGGCTTAATCACAGAAATCAAAGAGCGTATGCGGCGCATTAGAGTAGACGGCATCCTCGACAGCAGCCAGGTGGAGGAATTGATCCAGGACTGCCCTTACAGCCCATTCAGCACTTTGGATGTTACAGAGAGGCCGGACAAACTGGCAGGGAACCTATTGGAGGGAAAGGCCGCTTTGATGTTCGACAACACCCCCTTTTCCCTTATTATACCCGCCACCCTGGGTGCACAGGTACAAAGCCCACAGGACTATTATGACCGCTACTGGTACAGTTCTTTTATCAGACTCCTGCGCTGGATGGCGCTTCTGATCGCACTCCTGGGCCCCTCACTCTATATTGCTATTATCACCTTTCACCAGGAACTGCTGCCCACACCCTTACTGATGACTATACTAATATCCCGGGAAGGAGTGCCCTTCCCTGCCTTAGCGGAGGCTCTGCTCATGGAGCTTACCTTTGAAGTGCTGCGTGAGGCAGGGCTCCGACTCCCCCGAGCCTTCGGCCAAACCATCAGCATCGTGGGTGCCATCGTCATTGGTCAGACAGCGGTAAACGCAGGATTGGTATCACCGGCAATGGTGATCGTTGTGGCATTGACAGCAATCGCAACCTTCACCATTCCCTCATCAAGCCTGGCCAACAGCGTCCGCATTCTGCGCTTTCTTTTTATGTTTTTTGCGGCCTCCTTTGGTTTGATCGGTGTTCTAGTAGGGTTTTCCATCCTCTCCTATCACCTCTGCTCCCTGCGGTCATTCGGTGTTCCCTACCTTACCCCCCTGGCACCGGTATCTTTAAGTGATTTAAAAGATACCTTGATCCGAGCACCCGCCTGGAAAATGCGCTTCCGGCCGCGCCTTATCGGTTACACCGACCCCCAGCGGCAGAACGCTAACTTAATACCCCGCCCAACAAGGATGCGGGGTAAAACCTCCAATAAAAAAAGGAGGAAAAAATAATGCTGGACAAGGGACGCATCAGCAGTGTGCAACTGTTACTGCTGTTAATAATTGCCGATGCCGCCACCGCTTTTCTTTATGGCCCGGCGGCATCAATACAACTCGCAGGCCGGGACAGCTGGCTCAGTGTTTCTGCCTTAGCCTCAGTTTCTGGACTGGCGGTAGCACTGGTATCTATTGGACTGGCCCGCAGGTTCCCACAGCAGGTCTTTACTGAGTATTTGCCTCAAATCCTGGGCGGTATCCCCGGGAAGATTTTAGCTGGGATTTATGCTGCAGTTTTTATCCATTACACCGCTGTCATTGTCAATGAGGGATCCACCTTTATCCATGTAGCCTTTTTAAGGGAAACCCCTGTGATGGCTATAGAGATTATTGGCATTCTGGCGGCCATCTACGCTGTCTGCCTGGGTATCGAGGTTATCGCCCGGCAGAACGAACTGAGCTGGCCGGTGTGGGCACTATCACTTTTACTTATACTTCTCCTGGTGGCCAAGGAGATTAATCCCGAAAATTTCAAGCCATTTCTGGAAAACGGGATTATGCCTGTTATCAAAGGTAGTTTTGTTGTCAGTCCCTTCCGAGGGGAGGTCTTCCTATTGCTCATGCTTTTTCCCTACCTCAACCAGAAGCAGGAAGCACTTAAAACCGCTGGTTACTATGTTCTTGCCCAAGCAGTTCTCCCTGGAATAATTACAGCAGTAATAATAGGGGTCTTTGGCGACATCGTTCCCACTTACATGGTCTTCCCTACTTATAATCTCGCTCGCTATATCTCGGTGGCCCAGTTCCTGGAACGCATTCAGATCCTAATAGTGGTCATGTGGATGGCGGGGTTGATCGTCAAGATGGCAGTATTCTATCACTCCGCCGCAATTGCCGCTGCCACAACTCTGGGACTCAAAAATTACCGGATAACCCTTCTTCCCATTGCTATTGCCACAGTGGTGATCAGCAGGGTGTTTTACGGGACCCAACTGCATTTGACTAATTTCCTGTTTAAGACCTGGCCCTACTACGGAGGTGCTGTACAACTGCTGATCCCAGCTATAATGCTATTGATCGCCATCATCCGCAAGAAAGGTGGAGAAAATGCATCATGATTAAGTTGATTCGGAAAGTAGTAAGCCTTTTCCTGGTCATTTTGATCCTGTTGACCTCCGGGTGCTGGAACAGGAGAGAAATACAAACACTGACCATCAATTCTGCCATCGGTTTTGATCGGATCACCACAGGTGGGCAATCCAAAATCCTGCTCTCTGTACTTACAATAAAGCCCTCTCGCGCTTCAGGAGGAGCCGGGGGTATGGGAGCAGGAGGTGGTGGGCAAACACAGGCAGCAACAACCGGAGAGGTTATTTCGATCACCGGGGAAACCATCCAGGACGCAGTGCGCAACTGGGACCAGCGCTCTTCCAGGCAGCTGTTCATGGGTCATACTGTGCTTTTTGTGATCGGGGAATCTATTGCCAAAGAAGGGATCGGTTGGGTGATCGATTTCGGTAACCGCAACCGGGATATTCCTGAGCGAGCTATGGTTGTGGTCTGTGAAGGGTCGGCCCGGGACTGTCTCCAGGCCCAGTCGGAATTTGAACCAATGCTTTCCACTGAGGTCTTTAATATACTTAATCTCAACAAATTTTTTACCTCCAAAACCCAGGGAACAAATCTTTTTCAGGTAATGTACGACCTTGTAACCCCGGGGAGAGAAGTTTCTATGGCCTTCCTGAAAACCTTTACACCGCCGGAAAAGGGATCCGCTGTCAGGCAGATCCCAGCAACTGGCGGAAAAGACGGTGAAGGTGACCAGCCCCAGCGGAAGGTTTTCACTTTAACGGGAGCTGCAGCCTTTCGCGGCGAAAAACTGGCGGGACGATTAAATGAGGTGGAAACCCAGGGGCTGTTATTTATCAAAAGCGAGGCACAGGGGGGGATAATTCCCATTACCTTTGACTCCACCCGAAAAAACATATCATTTCTTTTCCGGGATGTTAGTACCAAGGTAAAACCGGTAATCAAAAAGGATGGGATCACTTTTCAGATCAAGATCAAGGGAACAGGTGAACTGATCGGAGCAGCACCTCAAACCGTTGATATTACAAAGAAAAGTAATGTTAAAAAAATGGAAGGCCTGATCAACCAGGAGGTAGAACGCCGCTGCCGGAATTCAGTAGTCAGAGCCAAGGAAATGAGAGCTGATATTTTCGGGTTTGGAGATAAAATCCACCGCACCCATCCCCAGGTTTGGAAAAAAATCGAGAACCGCTGGGAAGATATTTTCCCTCATGTCGACATAGATATCAAAGCGGAATTTTCCGTGGAGCACTCCGGCTTGATCAATAAGTCGCTGGAGATAAGGTAACCACTCACGACAGATCACGGAGACGGCAGACTGTGTGAAAACCATTGTACCCTTTTTCTATCCCTCACTTACGACTAAATTCCGGTTCTTTTTAGGGATAAGGGACACCAATTACCTGCTATTTCAGTTATACCCCCCACTTCTGGCCGTTGACCTGGTGATTCTGCTAGTTATCACACAGGCTGACGGTTCTTGTGATCTCTTTTGTGAAACCGCAGGAGATCACGAGGACAGTTCTTGTGGCTGGTCTGATTCGCTTTTGATTCATTTCGAATGGATCAGGAAGACGGCATAAGGTGTGGTTTACCAACCACCAATATATCGGACGGCAGTTTTGGTCTAGCCGCTGCACAGTTGGAAAACCATCCACAAAATATTGCTGATATTTTCTGGATATACTTGACATATCATGACACAAAAGGGATAAAATATTATAATATTTATCTTTACGGAGATATCTGAATATTCAAGTAGTATTATAGCGACAAGTTGTCGATATCGGCGTGAACAGTCGTTAATCGGATTTGATCTATTTCTCATATATGGTATATATTTATAACTACCCTATCATTAACAATGGACAACCTAAGAATAAATAATTGGCCACGAAGGTCTTGTTGCTCTTATGAATATGAGAGCGGGTTTCGTGGCTTTTTGTCTTTTTTGAAAGGCAAACACTTTACCATCTCAAAAATATAAATGCAATCGACGACTTCCGGCATCAGACATCTATTTTCAGGTAGGTGATGGATATCAGCGCAAATAACAAATTGGTACTCAAAAAAATTGAAGAGCTCTATGATGCCCTCTTCTATCACAACGGATTTGGAGAAATGCGTATTGAAATGCGCTTTTTGAAGAAGGGGCAGAAAGAGATCGTCATTCACTGCGGTAAACAGTACCGCTATGTTGTAGACTATCCGGACGAAACATGCCAGAGGCCTGCCCCGGGAAGGGGGTTGGTAACAACAAAAACATAACAGTGTTTACAGATCCCTAAATGTCCAGGAACGGCGGGTGTTACGGTTTACCGACCTCTGACTTCTGGCATCTGGCATCTGGCCTCTATGTACTTTTCGGCCTCTGACCTCTGGCATTAGACATCTAAAGAGCCCGGGGGTCATGTGGCATGATGATAGATTATTAATACACTGAGGAGGTGGTAAGTTTTCTAACTGCCGGGAGAGTCGGCGAAGCAGGCGGCCTGTCGTGGGGGCCGGAGGTTGCTTGCATGAATACCCGACAGCTGTAAAAGTTTTTCCCGGTATCTATGTACGTATCTATGCACGTATCTATGTACGTATCTATGTACGGCCTCGATTTTTTAATAGCCGCGGGTGTGGGGCCCGGGCTCAGGAAAACATGATGACCGAACACAAAAAATTTAAAGAGGGCGGTTCTGTGGGTGAACCCTTCTACAAAAATCAGGAGGGAATCACATTGAGTAAGAAGTTAAGAAAGCTGCTCAAGGGCACCGGGGGTTTCACCCTGTTGGAGCTCATTGTAGTCATCACCCTGATGGGCTTCTTGATTGCCATTCTGGCACCACGGCTGGCCAATATGACCGATGTCGCTGTTGACATGCAGTGCGACAACAACAAACAGCGCTTGACCGAGATCGTCAGCACCTTCATCACCATGAACAACCGGCTGCCTGACGGGCTGGTAAGCTTAGCGGTGAAGGATACAACTGATGCTTGGACAATCAGCTCTGACGACGGCAACCCCGCGAACGGACCGGAGTTCCTTTCCCGGGAGATGGCTGATAACAACAACCTGGGCGTGCTTACTGTAACAGAAGCAGATACGGATTTAGTGGAAGCCTTGATAGATATGGGCATCTCGAAAATCTACTACTACAAGGATATGGGCGGCACTGACCCTGATGCCAAATGGGTGCTGCAGGATCCCATCGACTTGACTGCTGCTACTTTTGAAGTGGGTCTGGCTGTAGTAGGATATGATGGTGAATTTGCAGCTGGCGCACCCGCCCTTGCGGATGGTGCAAAATACTCCAATGCAGGCCTCATCGGGCGCATCCTGCTGGGTGTCCACTCCGAGTGTGAGCTGGTGGAAAACGGCATGATCTCCAATGCCGGAGTTTATGCCGATGCCCAGCGCAAGACCGAGTACTACAAGTACGGCTACTACACGATCATCATGCCGCGGTTTGAGGATCAGGCCACTGCTCTTGACGGAATCACTGTCAATGCGTTCCTCGATACCAATGACAACGATACTAAGGATACTGGCGAAAGAGTATTTACATTAGCTGATTGGGACGCTGAAGAAATCTGGGACTACTATGTGATGTGCCCTGAGGGACACAAGTTCCACATGAGCATCGATGGGGAGCACCTCTACATTCTTTATACACCGACACCATAAACATTACACACGTTGTATTGTATGACCCCAAACCGAAGCTGATTGATATAACCCGGGGGAGGGTAACCCCCTCCCCCCATTTTAACCAGACATCTTTATCATATCTCTTCAACAGCAGTACCGCCCAGCATTGGCCGAGGCGAAGCAGTGTTCCGGCAGCAGTTTTGCTCTGCTGGTTTTTGACTTTATCTTTGCAGTCGGCAAAGAGCATTTATTATTCACTTATAGATTATTCCACTGCAAAAGTCATTTTCTGTTTGAAGCACAACTACATATAGTGAGCAGCTTGACGGATAACCACAACCCTTAGCTTTTAACAAATGTTAAAACAGGGTTTCCGCATTTGAATCATACAGGGTGAGCATATAGACCGCTTTTCCATAAAGAACCGAGGAGATTTATATAAATCTGCAAATACCCCAATTGCTGGGTGATATTTTGAAAACAACAGGGAAATAATCCCTGCCACATACAGCTTTTTCATTCAGAAATGCCTGCAAACATCCCTTTAGGCAATGCGAAAGTGTGGTGAGGAGAAATTTTCGATAAGCGAAAGAAGAATTGTGCGGGTTTCACACTGCTGGAACTGGTGATCATCATCACCATCATGGGCTTCCTGGTGGCTATTGTCGCCCCTTTTATGGGATTCCTTGACAACAGGCAGAGGACGAAGATGACCAGGGAGAGGATGATGGTCATCTGCACCGCAATCCTGGGTGATGACAGTGCCCGCGATAACCGGAACATACCACCCGGCAGCTATGTGGGGGACCGCGGGTGCCTCCCCCTCCTGCACCCCTCTGAATGGGACGACGAAAATAAGCGCTGGGATTGGCCGCATTTGGAAACCGATCCTGAAGACCCGGAAACAATTGAAGACAACAACGGCACCGGGCAGCCCCTCTCCCTCTGGGAGGAGGTGACTGCTGAAAAAGACGACTGGCGGGGTCCCTACATCTCCTGTCCTCATGACGAATACCCCGGGGATACCGATAATCTGAAACCGGAGATGCACGAGTTCAAGATGCGCCAAACTGAAGGGAAGCTGGCTGATGCCTGGGGCCGCTCCATCCTCTTCTGGAAAGAGTATGAAGAGGGCGGAGGAGAGGAAACCGCCACTCTCTGGATCATCAGTGAGGGGCCTGACCGCAAAAGCGGCTGGCGGGATGCCATGAAAGGAGGCAACATGGTGCTGCCTGGAGATCCAAAGGCAGTACGCTATGACCCAGCAGCAAAGGAGAGCAAGGATGACATCGTCGTCAAAATCACACCCAATGAGTGGTATGCCCCCGGCCAAGCAGCCCAGGAATCTAGAGAGAAAAAGACGCATCAGCTGCTGGAAGAAATTAAAACAGCACTCCTGGGACCTGCAGGTGCCTTTGATGCCAACGGCAGGAGGATCATCAGCGGTTATCTGGGTGATCTGGGGTCCTGGCCGTCCCTTTACGAGTGGGTAGCAAGCAGTGAAAACGGTGAGGGTCATTGGGAGGAAGCGGACGGCGGCGAAGGACAGCCCCGCGGCCTCTGGGATGAAAGCTGCGTTGAGGAACCGGTGGCCGGCACCGGCTTCCGGTGGAGCGGACCCTACCTCTCCAGACCCTGGGGGAAAGGTGAGGAAGAGGTGCTGCGGGATGGCTGGAACAACCCCCTCAAGTTCACTCTGGATGAGAATGCACAAGTCCTTACCATAACCAGTGCAGGCCCTGATGAAGAATATGGTACGGAAGATGATCTCTTCATCGAGATCGCGGCAGCGGAGTGGCAGGTTGAGGAGTTAACTGAGGGCAGCCTGAAGGGACGGCTTGAGAACAACAACCCAACATTGGGTGAGGTAATAGTTGTTTTCTACTACCATCCGGAGGAAGAACCAGCAGAATCGGAACCTATCCCGCTGAAAGATCTCGAAGAAAACAGTATCGAAAATATCGATTTTTTAATAGAAGTACCGGAAAGCTCCTCTTTCATCTGCACAGGGCAGCGCCTTGTCAAGGTGTTCTCTGTCAATGATGGTATAAGAGGAGATGAACTCACCCGGACAACTGTCTATATCAGCACCAGGGGGACACAGTCTCCAACAATAGTACAACTTGTTCTGAAAATTCCGCCCGGTGAACCCGTTGATAACGGTGAACCTGGCTAGCCCAAGCGAACCCAGTGAACCCGGTTGAGCCCAGTGAACCCAGTGAACCCGTTGAACCCGGTGAGCCCAGTAATGGTGAATCACCCCCCACACCATGAGGGGAAATTGCCTAACCAGGCTTACCATGCATAACAATAAAAATGTGCACAAAAAACCTTCAGCAAAGGTGGTCATATAACTTGTTTTCCATTCTTGCATTGGAATTGGATGGCCCTATTATCCGGGCAGCTGTACTCAAGCAGACAGTGCGGGGGATCCGCGTGATTGAGTGTCTGGAGAGCAGCCGCCCCTCAGAAGGCGAATCTTTGACTGCAGAAGAATTAGAGATGCTGATTTCCAGAATCGATAAATGCCCGCGCAGTTTGGTGGTAGTCACACCACAGGTGGAGATGGTGGAGATCACCATGGAAGCCAAGCGTGTGGAGAAGATGAAACCCTATCAGATTCGGGAGGCGGTTCGCTGGGAGGCGGAGCCCTATTCTACCCTTCCCGCTGCAGAGTGCCTTTCCGGTTTTGAAATTGGCCATCTCATGGAAAAGAACGAGACAGGAGTTTGGGTGACCATGCTCCCCCAGGAGGACTACCAGGAGCTCAAAAGGGTCACAGCTGAGGCAGGGCTCAGGCTAAAACGTGTTTATCCACCTGATCTATGTTTCTCTGAAGCTGCAGCTCACTGGAACACTGAGCTCGAGCAAATTGCAGTCAACATCGGGCATGAGAGCATCAGGTTTGCTTTGATGTTAAATGGAGAGAGCATTGCCTACAGGATGGTGCCTGCGGGAATCGAGGCCATCCAGGGATACCTCGATGGTGATAGGGTGGACAAAAATATGGTGGATGCAGTGCGCGATGTGCTGGCAGCCTGGGATGGGCGTCACAAGGTTATCGTCACCAGCGGCTGCGGTGCCCTGGACCGCATGGTCAATGGCTTCTTTCGCCGCGAGTTCGGTGTCAAGGTTGAACCCCTCCACATCCCCGCTGAGATCAGTGAAAATGCCGCTGTTTTTGCCAATGCCGTGGGGGCAGGACTCAGGGAGCTCTATTTCGGGACGAGCTGGAAAACACCGGGGATCACCGATGCTGCGGACCTGGCCAAACTGATCAGAGAATCGATCCACATCTATCCCCTGGTGGCCGCAGCAGTGGTTATTGCCTTTTTCTTCGGCCACTACTTTTGGATCAACCATCAGATCAATGTTGTCGAACAAGAAACCATTGTACTGACCAGACAGCGGGATCACCTGAAAACCCTCGATGAAGAACAGAAGAAGCTGGAAAAGGAACGGAATCTGCTCTCCACCAAGTTTGACTTCTTGACAAATGACGCAGATGCTGCACTGAATGAAAAACAAATACTCTTTAACACACTTGGTGCATGTGCCCCATGGGATCTACAGCTGAAGGAAGTGAAATCCGCTCAAGTAGACACAAAGGGTAAAAAGACTAAAGGCGCAGCAGCAACCGCATCAAACCTTTGGGATATCTCCGGTACAAGCGGCAGCACCGCATCCATACATAACTACGTTGCTGCCATTCACAAAAAAGATTGGTGTGAATCTATCCAGCTGGTCAGCATCAAACTGAGCAGCTCTAAAACCAGGACAGACGAGGAGATAGAGCCTTCATCCTCTTATGATTTTATCCTTAAGCTCAAGGTCAAAAACAGTTAAGGGGTGAACAGAGTTGAAACGAAAACTGACAAAAACTGAGAAATTCCTGATCATCACTGTTATATTGGTTGCTGCCCTTTATTTCTATGTCAATAAATTCTATGACCCCGCCATGACAAAACTGAATAACTCTCGCCAGTCAGCAGTAGCTCTGCAGAGTGAAATCAATCAGCTGGGGGGTTATGGTGGGGAAATGATGCTCGAAAAAAAAAGTCAACAATCTTCATAAAGAGGTCGACAAACTCAATAAAGAGGTCACCGATCTGTCTGCATCCAAAAAAGCCGAAGAACCAGGTGGAGACCACAACCCTGGCCACCCGATTAGCCAGCCTTATCCCACAGGGGGTACGGGATCTCAATGAACTCCTCTTCAAAGAAGAACTGGAGGTTGCCAAAAGCCTGAATAAACCGGAGGATGCTTTTCCCTGGCGTGAATACAACTGCTCAATGGAAGGCAGCTATAGTGAACTGGTCAGCTATCTTGGACTGCTGGCCAGGATGAATGAAGTCGTTGTCATCAAAAATATACATGTAAAAGAGAAATCTGAGGGTTATATCTATACCCTTTCCTTTACACTGTTAATTTAGTTGGAGGTGTTTACCTTTAACACCCAATCTGTACCCTTTCACAAAAAACAGGTAAGCCATATTGAAGAACTGCTGCTGCTTACCAAAGAAATGGATGCCTCTGATCTGCATCTTTCTGCTTATTCTCCTCCGGCAATCCGGGTGGGGGGGTACTTGATGCCTGTTAAATGCCCCTCCCTGACACCGGAAGAAATACGGAGACTCATTGATCAGCTGCTCACACCCAGACAGAGAGAGGTGCTGGAAGAGAGAAAAGCTGTGGACCTGGCAGTAGAAGTGAGCGGTATGGGACGCTTTCGTATCAACTCCTATTACCAGAGAGGCTTTATCACTGCTGCCATCCGCCGCCTGGCAGACAGGATACCGGAGCTGGAAACCCTGGGGCTCCCCCCCTCGGTCTGGAAGCTTGCGGATCTCAAAGATGGCCTCGTCCTGGTTACAGGCACAACAGGCAGCGGTAAAACTACCACTCTGGCTGCGATCATCGAACGCATTAACGCCACATCACGCAGAAACATCATTACCATCGAGGACCCCATCGAATACCAGCACTTTAACAGGCAGAGCATCATCAACCAGAGGGAGCTTTACAGCGATGTGCCCTCTTTCTTTGATGGGCTGCGCTCCGCACTGCGCGCCGATCCCGAGGTGATCCTGGTAGGGGAAATGCGCGACCTGGATACCATGCGTACCGCGGTAATGGCTGCGGAAACCGGGCATCTTGTTTTTTCCACACTCCACTCCCGTGATGCCGTCTCCTCCATCACCCGGGTCCTGGGTATCTTCAGCCCGGAGGAACAAAACCAGATCAAGCAGCAGCTTTCTATCTCCCTGCGTGCGGTCATCTCACAGCAGCTGCTCCCCAGGGCAGATGCACCCGGTCTCCGTGTCCTGGCATCAGAGGTGATGTTTATCACCCCGGCCATCAGCAACCTGATCCGTCTGGGAAAACTGGAGAACATCTTTACAGCCATCGAAACCGGCAAGAAACATGGAATGCAGACCACAGAGCAGTCCCTCTTATCCCTTTATAAAAAGGGATTGATCGACTACCGGACAGCACTGCAGAGCGCCCGCAACCCCTCATTTATCAAAGAAAAAATAGGTACTTCGTAGTCTCTCGGAAACAAACCTACAAAAGACAATAACTGGGAGACGATAAGTATTCAAAAACTGCTTTGTGCTCTTTGACAACTTCATATAGCAATGGCAAGAGAGAAAAGATCGACTAATGCCTCAGAAGGCAATACTTAAGTAAGCCCGGACCCAAGGAAAAATCCAGGGTTAGAAAAGAAGCAAACCAACAAATATGTCTATGCTACTTTATTTATCAGACCTAACTTAAGAAAAAGGGAACCCTTCAATGTCTTAACTTGAGCATCCAAGTGTTGGTTAATAGCTGCAAGAGAGGCAATCCAGAACCAGCGCTTTTCTGCTCGCAGCCGGGCGCTTTCAATATTGTAATCCACCAAAATACGTTTTAATGTGCGTTCCACAGAGGTGCGTTTAGCAAATCTTTTCTTCCAAGCCGCTGAACCCCGAGGTGTTTTAGTAAATAAGCGCAGGTCATCTTTTGGCTTCGTATAGATAACCCGTCCATAGGAAGAGGGAGAACAAGCCTGTCTGTGAGCGCACTTATCCAGGCATTTATACAAAGGACAGCGCCATTTTAAACGGTGACGCTTCTGATTAATACCCCAATACACCATCTTTAAACCTGCAAGACACACAGGTATGCCCTGCTCATTGAACTTTGCGGGAGGAAGAGAAGGCTGTCCTTTCCTTCGC
>NZ_CDRZ01000259.1 GCF_000946815.1 Syntrophaceticus schinkii
AACTGGAACATTGGGGACATTGGCTTTATGTTTCATTCATGGAAGTTCGGACTTTTTCAAGTTATCATTTTGTGGTTTTATTGTTTTTTGGCGGGTTCGAATCTTTTCTGGCTTTTCCTGTTACAGAAACAGGCGCAGCTATGCTAACAGTGGTTTTAGCGCCAGAGAGATAGCGGAGAAGATGCGTAATGCCTTGGAGTATATCAGGGACAGGAGCCTAGCACGTTATCTTTTTGACACATGCTAGTATGAAGGCGACTATTCGATGATATAGAGTGCCCCATGGAAAATAAATAATCAAAAAATCGTTTCCTGAAGACAAAGATTTCAGGAGATATAAGTTTTTTACGCTTTCTCCAAGTACTATAAATGGAAATTCCGGAACAGTTAAAATGTAGACATGTTAAATAATGGGAGCGCGGGTTCTGCTCTTTTTCAACCTCACTTTACACAAATTCCTGTTTTTCGCTATAATGATAATACAGATACAGGGGTGTAGCTCAATTGGTAGAGTAGCGGACTCCAAATCCGTTGGTTGCGGGTTCGATCCCTGCCACCCCTGCCAGAGAAAAGTCAACAATAACGGAGCTTTGAGGCTCCGTTATTGTTTTCGTATAATCCATTAGCTTTATTACCGGAACTTCATTGTTATCTGAGATGTTCGGAAAATCATTCTTTAGTTGATGACCACATCTGCTCAATAATCTTTTTATTCGTTTCCGAAATTTCATTTAATCTCTCCAATATGGAATCCTGTGTCTTGGACATTTTGTGCACTGCACAAAATCCTTTCACTATGAGGACTATTATAGCAGCAACAACCAGCAGATTTACTATTGTCCATGCAAAAGTGGTTAATGATAACTGCATCATGATCTCCCCCTCTTTTTATTTAAACAATTCGTTATAAAGGAAGACAATTCCTGCCATATTACGTCATGAATAGCCAGCATTCCCCCCTTGCGAAGAACATGTGTTTGATTTATAATAAAATGAAACTCATGTTCGGGGGATGGTTTAAAGTGGACCGTGCTATTCTGCTTGCGGATATGAACTCCTTTTTTGCCAGTGTGCACCAGGCACTGGATCCGGAATTGCGGGGCAAGCCAGTTATTGTTGCCGGGGATCCTGAAAAACGTCATGGAATCGTTCTGACAGCCAGTTATGAAGCCAAGAAAAAAGGTGTAAAAACAGGGATAGTGGTTTGGGAAGCACGCCAGCGCTGCCCGGAGGGGATTTTTATCAAACCGCAGTTCCATCTTTATGTGGACTTCTCCAGCCGCATCCTGCGCATTATGAATGATTTCACACCCCTGGTAGAGCCCTTTTCCATTGATGAAGCGTTTATGGATGTTACCGGTTCTCAGAAGCTCTTTGGCTCCCCTGTAGAAATCGCTAGGCAGTTGAAGGAGCGCATCCGCGGGGAAATCGGGATCACCTGCAGTGTCGGGGTGGGTCCCAATAAACTGCTGGCCAAAATGGCCGCGGATCTACAAAAGCCTGATGGTTTGACAGTGATGCCCCGTAACAAGATGCCTGTTCTTTTATGGCAGCTGCCGGTCAGAGAGCTTTTCGGTGTGGGACACCGCTATGAGCAGCACCTCCATAAGCTGAACATCTACACCATCGGGGACCTGGCTAAATACCCGGTAGGCATTCTCAAGAAAAAGTTCGGCCTCAACGGTGAAACACTGTGGCTGAGCGCCAATGGCATCGATTCCAGCCCGGTGGAGCCGGACAGCCTCAACCGTGTGAAAAGTATCGGCCAGCAGATCACCCTTCCCAGGGACTACAGGGGAAATGAAGTCAATGTGGTCATCCTGGAACTGGCTGATCTGGTGGCCTACCGGGTGCGAGCCGGGGAGTATCTGGGAAAGACCGTGTCTCTTTCCCTCAAAGACACCAACTTCTGTTGGCTTTCCAGGATGCGGACACTGCACAAGCCCACCAATCTCGCCGCGGATATTTCTGCGGCTGCCTTTGACCTGCTGCAGAAACACTGGTCCCCCCGCTGGCCTGTACGGCTGGTAGGTGTAACCCTGACCAATCTCTTCCCCTCCAGGATAGAACAGATGGAGCTTTTCGGCAACAGGGAAAAGATCCGGGGAATAGAAAAGGCCTGCGACCAGGTTCGGGAACGCTATGGAAAAACAGCTGTCTTCCGGGCGGTTTCTTTGAAAGAGGGGTGCCTTGAACATGTGCGTTACCTTTAATACGGGGTCAGGCTTGCTTTATTGCTTTATTCATCAGGTCAGTAATCGGAGATCCTTGCAGTTTATTTCCAAGCAACAGGACAATCTATCTTTCCGACCTCCCGGCTTTCAACACTATTCTGACTTCTGACCTCTGGCATCCAACCTCTGTTTTCCGCCCGGGCGGCACCAACAGAGGATGAAAACAGAATGCCGGAGTCATGTAATATTGGTGACATAGAACAACCGCCCCCTGTCACCTCATCGAGAGACGCGAGAACCGTCCCCGCGTCTCAGGAGGTATGATTGCTGTGAGCATCTATAATAATAATAATAATAAACTGTGGGAAAGCCACCGGGTCATCCTCCCGGAGTTTCGGGAAAAGGTTATCTGCAAATGCCGGGATTGCCGGTACCACGTTTTGATTCAGGGGAAAGAAGAGGTGCGGTGGGGTTGTATAGAAAGATACAAAGAACTATGGTCAAGACCCCCGGAGAGTACACCTGTGCTTGTTCTCTTGAAATTGGTGGGAGAAGAAGGGTTGTGTAAAATATTAGGCAGGGGGGATCCCGCTGCCCGTGCTTGTGGTTACTTCAAGCGAAAGCTACCCCTAAAACACTACAACGCAAATGAATCCCCCCACCATAAAGCTATTTTTTAACGAGAGCATTCCCATCATCAATACCCGGTATATTAATGCTGATGATGGAAAAGGGCGGGTGTTTTAAAATAGTAAGAAGACGTTAACTTAAGGCCTGCTCAAGAAGACCAAATCAAAAAAGCTGGTCCCTGTATATAGGACCAGCTTTTTTTCCTCATTCGGTTACCCGGAAATGACACTGACAGCAGGTATATTCACCAGGTGCCTCCCCTTTATCCCTCGTGGTATTTCCTTAAATTGTTGATCCGTAATTCGGATAATATCCATATAACAACCATCCCGTTTTTATTTTATCCAAGAAGAGCCTTGATATCCTCCTCCGGCGTTGTGATCGGCTGGATGTTGTAGTTATCCTGAAGCACCTTGAGCACATTCGGTGTCAGAAATGCCGGAAGAGTTGGGCCAAGACGGATATCCTTAATACCAAGGTGCAGAAGTGTCAGGAGAATGGATACCGCCTTCTGTTCGAACCAGGAGAGCACCATGCTCAACGGCAGGTCATTGACTCCACAATTGAAGGCATCAGCCAGAGCAACTGCCACCTGGATGGCTGAATAGGCATTATTGCACTGCCCCATATCCAAAAGGCGCGGAATCCCGTCGATTTCACCCAGGTCCAGATAGTTGAAGCGATACTTTCCACAACCCAGAGTCAGGATTATACAGTCCTGCGGCAGCTTTTGGACAAACTCGGTGTAGTACTTTCGGCTGGAACGTGCGCCATCACAGCCGCCAACCAGGAAGAAGTGGCGAATCTTACCTGACTTAACTGCTTCGATAACCTGATCAGCTATTTTGAGAACAGCCTGGTGGTGGAAACCGGTCATTGTTGTGGGACCAGGATTTTCCGCCAGGGGTTCCAGTGTCAGGGCCTTTTCGATCACCGGGGTAAAGTCACGGTTTTCAATATGCACAACACCTGGAAGATCCGCGATACCACAGGTAAACATGCGATCCCTGTAAGAATCCCGGGGCAGCAGCACGCAGTTGGTGGTTCCCAAGATGGCACCTGAAAATTCCTCAAACTCCTTCCTCTGGTTCTGCCAGGCGGTACCATAGTTGCCCACCAGGTGCGAGAATTTTTTCAATTCAGGATAAGCCAGTCCCGGAAGCATCTCCCCATGGGTATAGACATTGATTCCCTTGCCCTCTGACTGCTTCAAGAGTTCATAGAGGTCAAGAAAATCATGCCCAGTCACCACAATGCCGGGTCCGCTCTTTGTTCCTACCTGCACCTTTGTCGGTTCCATCTCTCCAAAACGTTCTACATGAGCCTTATCCAGCAGTTCCATCGCCCGCAGGTTGATCTCCCCGGCTTTGAGCAGCAGCTTGATGTGACTGTCTAAATTAAAGTTGACATTGGTCAGTGTCGAAAACAGCGCTTCTGCCAAAAAAGCATCCACCTGTTCATCATGGGCGCCGAGTTCCCGCGCATGGTAGGCATAAGCAGCGATTCCCTTAAGAGAAATAACAAGCGTATCCTGGATGCCGGCAATATCCGGGTCCTTCCCACAAACTCCGGATTTGGTGCAGCCGGTACCTTTCGCAGTCTGTTCACATTGATAACAAAACATCTTTCTCCCTCCTAAATTTTTAATACAAGATGTTTTTTGTCCACATTAGGCAATAAAAAATTTGCTCTTCAAGATAACATTAGTCCATTTTGAACCAAGAAAGAAACACCTTCATTTTTCCACATGCAAACTTGGCTTTTACTCACCACCTTCCACAAAACCACCTTCACGTACCTGTTCCACCAAATCTAGTAATGTAATCTGACATAAAAAACCTGCGATCCTTTGTTCCAGTTGCAGCCAATTACCTTTAAGGACACACTTTGGAGCCCGGGGGCAGCCATCTTTGCCAAGAAAACACTTGTTCATCACCAGTTTGCCCTGCATGGTCTCGATAATCTCCAGCAGATTGATCTCATCAGGCTCCCTGGCCAGCATAAACCCCCCATAGGCGCCACGGTGTGAAAGGACCAAACCACCGCGGGTTAACTTCTGCAAGATCTTTTGCAGGTATTCCAGTGGTACCTCCTGCTTTTCAGCGATCTCTCCGGCTGTTACTTCTACACCGGGATGGAGACCCAGGTGTACAAGTGCCCGAATACTGTAATCTGTATTGCGTCTGATAATTTCCATGGTAAGATCACCCTTCTTGTGGACAATTATAGTCCACTATCATTTACATGTCAATAGTTTTTATAAAATATTTGTTATTTTTAATTTGGAGAATGGTAGAAGGAGTTATAAACTAAATTTACTATGAAACTCCCTTCTATGGTAAAGCGATAAATCAGGATAGCATAATAATAAGTAAATAACTCAATTACTCAAGCCTGACCCCATTCAAAAAAAGGCCGTCTCTTTGAGACAGCCTTTTTTTTGACGTTTATTTATTCTTTTTCCTGTTCTGCTTTGCGTTTTTCGATTATCTCCTGTGCTGTGCGTGCAGGGACCTCTTCGTAACTGGCGAAATCCATCTTGAAGGAGCCGCGTCCCTGGGTGATCGACTTCAAAGCGATTGGGTAATCTTGTATTTCGGCAAGGGGCACCTGGGCCTTGATCAACTGCATTCCACCCTCCTGGGGTTCCATGCCCATGATTCTGCCGCGTTTTCCGTTGAGGTCACCCATAATGTCACCCATGAACTGTTCAGGAACCAGAATCTCCATATCCATGAGCGGTTCCAAAAGAACGGGATCTGCCTTTTCCATACCCTTCTTGTAAGCCATAGAAGCGGCGATCTTAAAGGCCATTTCTGAAGAGTCTACCGGGTGATAAGATCCATCATAGAGTGTTGCCTTGAGCCCGATGACCGGGTATCCTGCCAAAATCCCTTCAACAATCGCTTCCCTGAGTCCTTTTTCCACAGCCGGGAAGTACTGTCTGGGGACTGCACCACCAAAAACTTTTTCTTCGAAAACAAACTCATCATCGGTATTGGGTTCAAGTGTTAACCAAACATGGCCATACTGGCCGCGCCCACCGGTCTGCTTCTTGTACTTACCTTCTTGCTGGACCTTTCCCCTAAGGGTCTCGCGGTACGGAATACTCGGTGTCTTGGAAGTAACCTCTACCCCAAACTTCTGGTGAAGCCGCTCCAAAACAATATCCAGATGGGTTTCACCTGTACCGGTAAGAACAGTTTCTTTTGTTTCCGCATTCTTTTCGATGCGCAGTGTGGGATCTGCCTCGATCAGTTTCCCTATAGCACCGCTGAGCTTATCCTCATCACCCTTGCTCTTGGGCTCGATAGCAACGGAAAGCATCGGTTCAGGGAATTCAACACCGGGAAGCTTCACCTGGTTATCTTTTTTGCAGAGGGTATCCCCGGTTTCTGTTTCCTGGAGTTTGGCAAGAACAGCTATATCTCCTGCCTTTACCTCATCCAGTGTTTCCTGGTTTTTCCCGCGCATTGTAAAGATCTGCCCGATTTTTTCTTCTTTTTCTCTATTGGGATTATAGACAGCACTGTCACTCTTCAAACTCCCTCCATAAACACGGAAGAAATTCAACTTACCCACATAGGGATCAGCGAGAGTTTTAAAAACAAGTGCAGCCTGCGGTTCCTCTGTCAGCGGCTTCTCAGCGATATCCACCGGAGAGGGGACTATATCAGCCAGAAAATCGAGAAGATGCCTGATACCTGTATTGATCAATGCAGAACCACATAAAACCGGAACAAAACTGTTTGCCATGAAAGCAGTTTTTAAGCCGGTGTGTATTTCATCATCAGAGAGTTCCTCTCCGTCCAGGTATTTCAAGAGGAGTTCATCATCACCTTCAGCTGCCGCTTCTATAACTGCTTCTCTCGCTGACTGAGCGGCATCAATCATCTCTTCAGGGATCTCTTCATCCTGATAACTGCCATCTTTAGGGTTATACTTGTATGCCTTCATACTCAGCAGATCAACCACTCCGCTGAAGTTGTCCTCAGCTCCGATGGGTAGCTGTAAGGGGATGATATTCTTTTTAAAGAACTCTTTCATCTGTTTTAGAACACGATCAAAGTTGGCATTTTCTCTATCCATCTTATTGATGAATACTACTTTGGGGAGATTAGTATTATCCGCTTCTCTCCAACCAATTTCCGTTTGTACTTCTATACCTGATACTGCACAAAGTACTAACAGTACACTATCTGCAACCCGTAAAGCCCCCTTGACCTCGCCAAAAAAGTCGGCATATCCTGGTGTATCCAACAGGTTGATTTTGCAGTCCTTCCATTCACAGGGAGCCAGGGCTGTACTGACAGATATTTTCCTTTTTATTTCCTCAGGGAAATAATCGGTTGTTGCTGTGCCGTCATCAACCTTCCCTAGACGATTGGTATGTCCGGCATTAAAAAGCATCGCTTCAACAAGAGATGTTTTCCCCGCACCACCATGCCCTATAACAGCAATATTGCGTATGCGGGAGGATTCATAAACTTTCAAAGCAGTTTTTCCCTCCTCTAAGTTAAAAAACCCGAATTATGTGTATAATCAATACTATTACTGAATATTTTACTGATTCATTATATTATAGATTGACATTCAAGTCAAAAACAACCGATAAGACAAGATAAGACACAAACTGACTGTATAATTGGCTGCCACATTATATACAATATAAAAGGGTGCACAAAGGAGGTTTTCATGGGACGACGAAACAGGGGTTTAATGTCTGAAAGGCTAAAGTACGAACTGGCTAAGGATATGGGAGTATTGGATATTGTGCAGAGTGAGGGTTGGGGAAGTGTCCCCTCCCGTGACTGCGGTAACCTGGTAAAACTCGCCATAGAAAGAGCCGAGCGCAGTCTCCAGACAGATAACCGGTTTCAGTCTTAACTAACTAAGTGCACCCGACCGGGGATGGTATCCCCGGTTTTATTTTGTTTTGTTTTGATCTTCTTTTAAATCTTCTTTAAAAACCAAGTGCCCCTACAGGACAAACCTTGACACACTCACCACACTGTGTACATGGAGATTCGCTGAGAGGGCGATCACCAAAAGTGGACATCTTCCGATCAATACCGCGCCTGATGAAGCCGATTGCTCCCACCTTTACTACCTTGTGATCTACCCATATACAGCGACCACACAGTACACACCTGTTGGAATCGTATATAAATGAATCAGGTGAATCATCTATTGGCTGGTACTGCTCTTCGGTGAGCAGTGGTCTCAAGCGGGTAAGTCTCAATTTCAGTTTTCTTTCTCTGGCTATCTTCTGTAATTCACACCGGCGGTTTTGAGGACACTTACCACACCGCATCTTGTGATTGGAAAGCAGCAATTCGAAAGCTGTCCCTACCAGACGGTCCACCCGGGGTGTGCGCGTCTGGACAACCATCCCCTCAATTACTTCCTGAGTGCAGGCTGTTACAGGATCAGGTATCCCTTCGATTTCTACAAAACAAAGCCGGCAGCTTGCTTCGGGACGCTCCTCTTCCCTGTTGCCGCACAGGTGTGGGATATAAATCCCACAGTCCAGAGCCGCCCAGAGCAGCTTTTCTCCTGCAGGCACCTGATACTGCTGTCCATCTATTGTGATCTTAACCTTACTGCTCATCTTCCTTACCCCCTTCCTCCTGTTCAACCTCAAGCGGAGGAGATACCCTGATTACAGCCTTGTACTGCGGCGGGCAGGCTACCAGACAGCTGTTGCATTTATAACACTTATCCTGGTGAATGGCTTTGAGCATATCGGGTCTTGTGTAAATCGCTTCAGTCGGGCAGCTGCCGATACACACATCACACAGCTTGCTGCACTTTTCCGGAATAATCATATAGGAGATTAACTCCTTACACATCAAGCCCGGGCAGCGCCCTTCATTGATGTGGGCCTCATATTCATCCCTGAAATAGCGGATGGTGGTGATGACGGGATTGGGTGCTGTTTTGCCGAGGCTGCACAGTGAACCCATTTTAATATCCTCTGCCAGATCCAAGAGCAGGTCTATATCCTCAGGGTTCCCCTTCCCTTTTGTGATCTCTGTAAGAATCTCCAGCATCTGCTTGGTTCCCAGCCGGCAGAAAGTGCACTTCCCACATGACTCCTTTTGGGTGAAATCAAGGAAGAAGCGGGCGATTTCCACCATACAATCATCTTCATCTAAAACCACAAGCCCCCCGGAACCCATCATCGCTCCCGCTTTTTGAAGGGAGTCGAAGTCAATGGGCAGATCCAGTGATGACTCAGGCAAACAGCCACCTGAAGGGCCACCGATCTGCACAGCCTTAAAGGCCTTCTCTTCCTTGGTCCCACTCCCTACGTCATAGACCAGTTCTCTGATCGTCGTTCCCATGGGCACTTCAACCAAACCGGTTCCGACAACCTTTCCCGCCAGGGCAAATACAGCGGTTCCAGGACTGTTTTCAGTGCCGATGCCCTTAAACCACTCAGCACCCTTGCGCATGATATGCGGTACATAAGAGAGTGTTTTTACATTATTGATCACTGTGGGCTTACCGTGTAAGCCTGAGGTGGCCGGATAAGGCGGCCGGTGGTTGGGTACCCCGGGGCTTCCTTCAACAGAGACGATCAGAGCTGTCTCTTCCCCACAAACAAAGGCACCAGAACCCTGAAAGATGATGATATCGAAGCTGAAATCACTTCCCAGCATATTTTTACCCAGCAGACCCTTTTGGCGAGCCTGTTCCAGGGCGTCCCTTAAACGGGCAACCGCAAGGGGATATTCTGCACGCACATAGATATAGCCCAGTGATGCCTGAACAGCATAAGCTGCTATGATCAAGCCCTCGATCAGCTGATGTGGGTTCGATTCCAAAATTGCGCGGTCCATAAAAGCACCGGGATCCCCCTCATCAGCGTTGCAGATTACATATTTGGGTGATCCTTTAGCTTCGTAACACCTTTCCCACTTGATGCCTGTGGGGAATCCTGCCCCACCCCTGCCGCGCAGTTTGGCATCTTTTATCTCCTCGATTACAGCACGGGGTTCCATCTCTAAAACCTTGGACAGGGCAGCATATCCATCTTTAGCTATATAGTGATCGATATCATCAGGATCGATGAAACCACAATCCGCCAGAATGATTTTCTTTTCGATCACACCCCTGGGAAAATCTTCGAAGGTGGGAAACTCATCATTGGGTTCCAGAGCAGCCATAGCAAATTCATAACAGGGGTCATCATTGACCAGAAAGTCGACAACCAGCCTTTGTGCCATCCCTTCATCAACAGGGCCATAACAGAGGGTTGGGAAGCCCGGCTTGGCGATAACCACCAGCGGTTCAGCATAGCAGTGGCCCATACAGCCGACCTCTTCAACAACGACATCTAATTGGCGCTTGCCGGCTTCCTCCCGGAAAACATTCAAAACCTCTATGGCCCCAGCGGCTCTCCCACATGTTGCTGTTCCCACGAGGACAAGTGTCTGTTGTTTTAATTTCTCGATTTTTTTCATAGCAGCATCTCTGATGGCGGCATATTTTTCTGAGATACTCATTCCTCCTGTCCCCCTCCCTCCTGGTTTTTCATCTCATGTTCTTTTTTTTCTATCTCAAAGGTGAGCAAGATACCATCAACCCGAATCGGTGAAACCTTTGCTTCCACCTTTTCGTCAACAACAACAACAGGAGCTAAGGCACAGCAGCCAACACAGGCCACTCGCTCCAGGCTGAACTCGCGGTCAGGGGTTGTTTCACCCTCATTGATCTCCAGCCTGCGTTCAAATGAATCTAAAATAATATGTCCGCCAAGCATGTGACAGGCAGTACCCATGCATACCTTGATCTGGTGCTTTCCAGGCGGGTTCAAGCGAAACTGGTTGTAAAAGGTGGCTACACTATAGACATCCACCTCCGGTATGTTTAATGCTGCGGCTATTTGCTCCATAGCCGGCTGTGGAAGATAACCCAGTTTTTCCTGGACCTCCTGGATCACAGGGATCAATTCCTGCCGCTCAGTGCCGTGATGCTGCAGGATATCTTCAGTTTCTTTTTGAATTTGTTCCAGTTCCCCCTCTAACAGCTCCAAAAAATAAACCTCCCCTCCCAAGCAGTAATTGCGATTTACCCTTTAATTTCTCCGTTTCCGGCGTTTTTTCCTGCTCTATTCCCAGAAGAATCGGTCATATGCCCGTAAGATTCCATGACAGCAGTTATATTTTCCCTGTTCCAGGCCAACTGTTCCATGCAATTAACTACATAATCCTTTTGGAAACGATCAGCATCCAACATTAACAGCACCCTTGCCCAATCCAGCAACTGGGCATTACCGTACCCTAACTGTGACCCCTTATCTCGAAGCATGGCTACAGCAAGGGCAATATTTTCATTGAGTGTCTCCAGGACATCGGGTACCCGTGCCCGGAGAATAGATGCTTCCTCCTGGATGGTAGGGTTATCAAGATATAAGAATACACAGCGCCTGCGAAGAGCCTCCGAAAGATCGCGTTCCCCGCTGTTGGTAATGACAACAACCGGTTTACAGGTAGCCTTAACTGTCCCGATCTCTGGTATCGATACCTGGTAATCGGAAAGCAACTCCAGGAGAAAAGCCTCAAAGTCGCGATCAGAGCGGTCGATTTCATCAATTAACAGAAGCACCTGTTCCTGCTGAGTTATGGCCTGGAGCAGGGGGCGCTGCAATATGTAATCTAAAGAGAAAAGATCCTCCTCTGTTTTTTCCGAACCCTGTGTACGGCTGGAAAGGTGAATATTGATCAACTGGCGCTGGATATTCCAGTCATAGAGGGATTTGCTTTCATCTAACCCTTCATGACACTGCAGCCGGATCAATCTTGCCCCTAAAACATCGCTCAATACCTTGGCCAGTTCAGTTTTTCCTACACCGGCAGGGCCACTGACAAGAAGCGGTTTTTCCAAGCAGAGGGCCAGGTAAATTGTATTAAGTTCATCTTCATTGATGATGTAACACATACGGTTAAACCCGTCACGCAGTTCCTCAAGCTGTATATTGATGTTATCCCTCCTCTACTTTTAGATCTTTTTGTTTTCCATAAGGCGCAGCAGAAAATAACTAAGAGCAGCAATAATAATAAATATAATAAAGGCATAGAAAAATGCTACCCTGATAAAGCTGTCTACCAGGACCAGGGCAAAGCTCAAAGAAAAAGGTAAAATTAGAGAGCCGGCCTCGAATTTAAACTCCCCGCTGCGAATTTGAGAGAAGTTGAAAATTAGAAAAAAAACAGCGGTTAATATAATTGTGCGGATCACAAACATATCTATCTTCTTCCTTTAACACCGAAAGCGCATAGATAATATAGACTGGATACTTTAAAATTATCAGGATAAATCATCAAAAAAATCCCGCAAGGTTTCCATTGCCCTGTAATTGGTTAAGTCTACTTGAATCGGTGTCACAGATACTTTGCGCTTGCTGATAGATGCCACATCTGTATCTCGAGCAGATGATTCATCAATACTATCAACTACATCCCCACCTAACCAGTAGTAGGCTTTTCCCCGGGGATCCACTCGCTCCTCAAAGGAATTGATATATTTGCGTCTACCTAACCTGGTGATTTCAACCCCTTGAATTTCTTCCGGCGCTATAGAGGGAACATTGATGTTGAGCAAAGTGTCCTTACAGATACCTTTTTCAAAAACTTTCGGTGCCAGCTTCCTGGTAAAGGATGCAGCATACCTGTAATCAGGATTCAGGTATTCTGTTACTGAAACCGCGATAGCAGGAAACCCAAGGATAATCCCTTCCAGTGCCCCGGAAACAGTCCCGGAGTAAAAGATATCAACTCCAAGGTTTGAACCCCTGTTGATACCTGCGATCACCAGATCTGGCTCTTCTTCAAGCAGACAGTTTACAGCCAGTTTTACACAATCCGCAGGAGTACCGTTAACTGCCCATGCTTTACCGTCGAAAAGATAACTTTTCTCCGCGCGCAAGGGTATGTCCATCGTAATACCATGTCCTGTTGCGCTTCGCTCCCGATCCGGAGCAACAACAACAACCTCAGCAATTTCTTTAAGCTCTGACCAGAGAACAGCAAGCCCCTTTGCTTGTATGCTGTCATCATTTGTTAAAAGTATTTTCATTTCCCTCACCCCAACTGAAAAGCAGAAGTCAGAAGCCGACATTCCACGCTCTGCTAGTGCCTACTGTCAACCTTAAGCGTGCACCGGGGATGGTACCCCTTGCACGCATACTTATAGTCTACAACTCAAAGCAATCTATGGCAAACTGGTAAGTTATATAAAAAGCGCCTAAAGAGGCGCTTTTTAAGTTTTGCCCAATTTTAGAACACATACCGCTATTCTTTAATCAGTGCAAAGGCTTCCGCTCTTGTAGCTTCACTGGTTTTAAAAACACCACGCACCGCAGAAGTCATCGTCTTTGCACCCGCTTTTTTGATGCCCCGCATTGTCATACACATGTGTTCTGCTTCTATAACAACAATTACTCCCAAGGGGTTGAGCGCATCCATGATGGTATCAGCAACTTGTGAGGTCAACCGCTCCTGTAACTGCGGCCTTTTAGACAGAGTCTCCACTACCCTTGCCAGTTTACTGAGACCTGTCAGCTTCCCTTGACGCGGAATATAGGCAACATGTGCCTTTCCGTAGAATGGCAGTAAATGATGCTCACAGACAGAATAGATGGGTATGTCTTTAACCAGGATCATTTCACTATGGTTCTCAGTAAAGCAGACATTCAATTCCTCTTTAGGATCACTGTGCAGACCACAAAAAATCTCTTCACACATACGGGCTACCCTGTCAGGTGTTCCCTGCAATCCTTCTCGCTCGGGATCTTCGCCAATTCCTTCAATGAGCAAGCGTACCCCTTGCAAAATCTTTTCCCGGTCCATTTTTCTTAATATCCCCCCATAAATACTACTTGGTTATATACAGTCGTTTCTCCACCAGATACACCAAGCCAAACAAATTCTATGCAGCCCCCGATTAGAGTGTTATTCGTCAAAATAGGAGAGATATCCTGCAAAACGATGTTAAAGTTTTTTATTAATATTTTAATGAAGCCCAAGCGATCTGTTGAAGCAGTACAGTGCTTCCTCTTTTTCACCTTTTCCGAAGTGGAAAACAGCCTTTCCCCGCCAGGCAGCGTTATTTGAAGAGTCCCTATTAATTGCTTCCTCAAAGTGATGGGCGGCTTCATCACTGATGCCCATCTCTAACAAGAGCATTCCCTTATTGCATAAATATATAGAGTTATCGGGTTGAAGATGAATGGCCTCATCAAAGCATTTGACAGCTTGATCATAGTCGTTTCGAAATGCCAAATAAACTGCTGCATTATTTAAAAGAAGATCGTCCTGTGGGGCTAACTGCAAGCTTCTATCAAAAAAATACATTGCCTCCCTGTATTTACCTGAATTTCAAAAATGCAGCAGCGGCATTGCTCAGGATATTTACATCTTCTGTTTCGCTTACCTTGATGGCTTTGCGGTAAGCAGAACAGGCATCCTCAAAACGTTTCAAGCAAACAAGGCAGTACCCTGCATTGTTCCAGATAATAGGTGAGGCACAATAACGCAGAGCCTTTTTATAGCATTGAAGAGCCTTATCATATTCTTGAAAATGGCAGTAGCAATTTCCGCAGTTAACCAGGAGACCAATGTCCTTGGGTTGAAAAGCAAGCGCTTGAGAAAAACACTCAAAAGCGGTTTTAATATAACCCATTTTGTAAAAACAAAACCCCTTGCCCGAGAGGGCAGCGACATGACGCGGTGATAATTTGAGAACCTGTTCGAAACAAAGAATGGCCTCCTGGAACTGGGAAGCCTGGACAAGCTCTTCCCCCTTTAAACACCAGTCTGTGGGTGATTCAAGGTTGCATGACTGAACATGCTGGAATTCAGGAGCAATACTTTGTAAATAGTAGAGTTCCTGATAATGTTCTATTGTTTTTCCTCCCACCCACCATTTTCGAACAGCACCGATAAACTGCCGGAAGTACTTAATCACTTTACTCGCCCCCCTGTTAAACTTAAAAACCTATTCTGTATAAAGGGGGTAAATCCTGCTAAAAATTTCCATGCTTATTTATGCTTCTTCGCCAAACGAAAATTATATGTTGTAATCTGTCCAACAAAAAAACCCCGCTGGCGCGAGGTTGAAAAATATGAAGTTTTCATTGACATTTTTTACAGTAACCGAAAAATTTCAACTGGTGATCTGTAATCTGAAATTGCGTTTTCTTTTCAATCCAGGTTTCCAATGTCTCCAAAAGATCATCGGTAACCTCGATCACTCTACCACACTTGATACAGATCAAGTGGTGGTGATTATGTGCCTCCTGAATCGGAAAACTCGTATCTGATGCATCCATCTCCAAAGTCAATTTTATGCAGAATATCCAATTCTGTAAGTATCTCCAAGGTGCGATAAATTGTAGCCAATCCGATCTCAGGATCCTTTTGTTTTACAATGAAGTGGAGTTCATCTGCACTGAGATGCTGCTCAGCATTATCCAAAAGTGTTTTTAAAATAATCTGGCGTTGAGGAGTTATTTTATAAGAACCTCTCTGTAGTTTTTCACAATAATTATGAAATTTATCCTGCATCTTGCCACCCTCCAAAAATTATTGCGCTATTAATCATTTATTATTTTTCCTTTTATTATACACAATTTCCTGGTCATATTGGGACTCTGTGCTTAATATGTTATATAACATAAAACAGCAAAGGGGGATGGTATTTAGTGGATAACGAAAAAAGCCCTATTTTTCGTATCAGCGAAAACCCCGTTTTTTTCGGCTTGACAGCTGCCATTCTCTTCGCAATTCTCAGCATCATGGTTTTAGCTTTAAGTTTTCATCTCTCCGCTCTTTCGGAACTATACCTTAAGCCGGCAGGAACGTTTTTTTACCTGGTAGGTGCTTTCCTGGGCGGTTTTTTGGCTGCCAAAAAAGCCGGTGGAAAGGGACTGGTTTATGGGGCAGGTGTTGGCTTGTGTTACTATATATTTTTTGTGGTTATCTCTTTGTTCTTCTCCCCAGGCTCCCTTTCAGTAATTGCTCTTGGTTTTAAAGGACTTTACACCCTTTTAGTATCCGCAGCAGGAGGAATCTGCGGCCTTGCATTTGCTTGATCTTTATCTTTAAAAAAGCAGCCTTGAGATAAGGCCGCTTTTTTTCTACTTGATAAATCTTTTTAGGATATCTCGCAAGAAACGGGGTAACTTGATATAATAAACCTTCAAGATGATCACCTCGCGTTAAAATCTTTAATTATTTATATTCAACAAAGATGTGCAAGGTGCCCCTTTCATGAAATAATATAGCAGCAGAACTTTCTGCTTATAATTTGTCTGCCAGCTTCTTTAACTCATAAACAACCATTCCACTTGCCATTGCATAATCTTCGGTGGGAAGATAATTTGCTGCGGAGGCATCAAAAAGAACATTGCCTGATGGTGGAAACTCATCATCACCCAACCAAATGATATAGGTTATGGGAACCATTGGGAAGATAGTTATTTTAACACTTACATCCCCTTTATCACCTTTTTCTCCACCTAAAGAAAGAGCTGCCCTGATCAACTGATCAGGTTGTTCACCGAAGTGTTTGATCAAAGGCCGAACAGCTCTGTTGTAAAACGGATTAATGTAAATTTGGCCCGATGGGAGTTCTTTAAAAGAGATCCATTGATGTTTTAAGGGAACCCCCTCAGCGGAACTCAAATAGTGCAGAATCAAGATCTGTTTCTCCAACGGAACTTCTTTGCCCTGCTGGTAAACCTCGCCCGATGGAAAACGCACCCGGTACTCCTCGTTTAAGAAAGGAACAATAAACTCAGACTCTTCATCCAAATATCTAACCCCTGCATGGAAGGCAATAGTTTGCGGATCATGTTCAGCTAATTCAGCAAACTCCTTCTGTGCAATACCCAGGGTGACATCCATGTTCAAGTAAGTCTTATTCTTAAATTCTTTAAATTGTGCCATTCCCTATCCCCCTTTATTTCTTATTATACCAAAAAACCTGGTTATAGGGGATGGGATTAGGAGATTGACAATTCTGTGTTCTCCAGATAGAATTAAATCAGTTGATGCGCCCGTAGCTCAGGGGATAGAGCACTGGCCTCCGGAGCCAGGTGCGCAGGTTCGATTCCTGCCGGGCGCGCCATTTTATTTTCTGCATTACGATAGCCCCGCGCTTTTGCTTTTCCGTTCAGGGTTCCAACCGAAAAGAGAGCAAAGAGCAAGCACTATGCGAACCAGCTTATTCTGCAGTTTTCTTTCCATGATGCTGTTTTGAAGTGTTATTTTTTCTACCTTTTTTTGAAGAGAGATGTTCGTGGTATTCAACATATCCAGTTCCAGTTCTAAATTCTCATTGACACGCCGAAGTTCCTGGTAGGCATTTTTTATTTCTGTCAACTCTCTGCCGATCCGTAATATTTCCTGGTGTTTCGCTTTGACCTCTTTACGCAAACTCTCCAATGCCCTATTATACTTTTTTTCCATATCGATCTTAGCCGGTTCGATCTGATTTAAATCCCGGTTGAGTTTGCGAACATTATCCTCCAAAAGAGCGATGCTTTCCTGCATCTGGTTATTTGCACGCTGCAGATCCCTGTTCTCTTTATTCAGAATAATATTTTCCTGGGTGCGTGCCTTTAATTGACCTGTTAGGTTTTTGATATCTTCCTCAGCCATAGAATATTTATCCTGTATGTTAGCGACTTCTCTTCCGTATTCCTCGATTTTCTCCAAATACTGCCTTCGCTCCCCTTCCAATTGGTGCAGGTTTGCTTCCATTGTCTTGATTATGATCTGGGACTCATGCATTTTCTTGTCCTTTTCCTCAAGAACCCTGATGTATTCATCATTTTGCTTGCGCATTTTATTGATAATTTTATTTCTTTCCGCAAGTTCAGTCTCCAGATTATGAATCCTTTCATTCAGATTTCTGTTCCTCTTGAGTTCATCTTCATTTAGATTATCTTCACCCAGATCCCAATAGATCTCTTCTTCATCTTTCCCACGCAAAAACCCATCATTCAAGGAATTTAGTAATTTACGTTCAGACTTTGTCTTGGCCACTAACTGAAACCTCCTTTTTCCATATATTTGGAGTATACATTCGCTAGCAGCCTGATGGTATCCTTCGGGATAACTGGGAATAAATGTCGTTTTAATTTTTATATGGGTTTAAATAAAAACAAAATTCAGAGATATTTAATCTCTGAATAAAAAAAGGAACATATTGAGCATATTTTCGGCACCTTTATCAAATGGGTTTCTTTGGCTTGTTATATTCTACTGCCTCGTACTGCACCCTTGATAGGCACATTTCACAGAAATAGGTGGTCTTCGGATTTTTTTCAAGGCGCTCGAAGTCTTTGTGTACATCTGTTATTATTTCTTTTTTACCACAGAGAGCACAGCGTACTTCCAATGTTTTTCTCCTCTCAGAGGTCACTCCATTATCGCCAATTCTCCCATGTACCTTTTCCAGGCAGATAATAAAACGTTTATTTTGTTCCGGTGTCCCCACTGTTACCCTGATATAGTTAGGTCGATCAAAAATATCTCCTGTACGAACGATTACCCCTTCTTTCAGCAGAGCAGTGAAGACTTCCTTGGAATCCCTTTTGATATCTACGAAAATGAAATTAGTCTCTGAGGGGATATATCCCAGTCCGAGCCTTTCAAACTCGCCATACAGGTAGACCTTCCCATCAATAACCAATTCTTTGCTTTGACTAACGTGAGCCTGATCCTTTAGAGCAGCAACAGCCGCTTCCTGTGCCATCAGATTAACATTAAACGGCTCTCTTACACGGTTAATAAGAGATATAAGATCGGGACTGGCTATTCCACATCCGATACGCAGACCGGCTAAACCATAGATTTTCGAAAAAGTTCGCAGAACAATTACTCTATTTTTGTCAACCAGTTCAACTGCACTGGAGCATTGTGGATCAGTTACATATTCATAATAAGCTTCATCAACAACAACTACGATATCAGAGGGAATCTTCTCAAAGAACTCCTGCATCTCTTGCCTGCTGATAATGGTTCCTGTAGGATTATTCGGGTTGCAAATAAAAATTAGTTTTGTATTACTCCCAACACGCTCCGCTATTTTCTTTAGATCATGCTTGAAGTTTTCCCCTACCGGTACAGAACAGGGTTTTGCCCCCATCAGCTTGCTGGCAAAAATATATTCGGAGAAAGTGGGCCAGGCATGTATTACTTCATCCCCAGGATTTAGAAAAGCCTCTCCGATCATTTTTATTATTTCATCTGCTCCATTTCCGAATATGAAATGGTCTTCAGATAAACTATAGAAGGACGCCATTTCCCTCTTTAAATAATAACAATTACTGTCCGGGTAATTAAATACACGAGGAGCCGCCGCTTTCAAGGCCTCTATAACAGCAGGAGATGGCCCCAGTGGGTTTTCATTGGAAGCCATCTTGATAACCCCTGTAATTCCAAACTCCCGTTCAACCTCTTCAATGGGTTTACCAGGGACATAAGGATCCAGTGTTAAGATAGCCGGACGCCCTAATTCCTCAATCTTTCGCAACTCATTACCCCCTTCTCAGATTACTTTACTTTTCGCCGGAACCGGCCTGATTTCCTGCCTGCCAGCTGTTATTCCTTCGGTTTTTTCGCGATTAATTCCTGCATAAAACGGGGTAATACAAAGCATGCCCTGTGCAGTTCACTTGTATAAAAGCGAGTCTTTATGGAAGTGTCATGCCGATAATCCCGGATGGGGTCGTAGCGTTTGGATCCCAAAGTGAAACTCCAGTAACCGCTGATATAGCTGGGAACACAGGTTATATAAGCTTTTGTTAAGGGGAAGTAAGCATTTATTCGGTGCCAGAAATCCCGAAAATTATCACTGCCAAAACTAAAACAGGGGGAATCGGTATGCGCAACAAACAGCCCATCATCATTTAAACAACGGTAAACGCTCTGATAAAAATCACTGCTGTACAGTTGAACAGCAGGTCCCATAGGTTCGGGATCTGTAGAATCGATAATGACAACATCATACTTGTTTTTTTGGCTTTTAACATATTTAACCCCATCTGTGATCAGGACATTCACTTTGGGGTTATCAAAGGAACAGGCGAGCTCAGGAAGATATTTTCTACAAACAGCAATCACACGCTCATCGATATCGACCAGGTCTATTTGTTCCACACACTTATGTTTCAAGACCTCCCGTGCAGTTCCGCCGTCTCCCCCTCCTATAATTAACACTCTACGGGGATTAGCATGGGTAAATAACGGAACATGAGCGATCATTTCATGGTAATAAAACTCATCATTAATTGTTGTTTGTAATATGTCATCTAATACCAGGGCACGTCCGAATTCCTCAGTTTCGATGATAAAAAGCTTCTGGTAAGGAGTTTTTTCTGTGTAGATGATATCATTGATACCCCAGGTAACACTGTAAGCGGAACTATGTTTTTCAACCATATTAAAAGCCAATAAACCTACCTCCTCAATTAATAATTCTTGTCTTCCACGGATTTTTGATATCTGATATCTTTATCCACTGTTAACCGGTAAACCCTGCACATTTGAACAATTCTAGATGTTGTTCGTTTTCCTAAAAACTTTTCGATCTCAGAGAGGTCTAAATTTGTTGTAATAACCACAGGAAGATGATAGTTCATCCGGTAATTAAGCAGAGAATACAATTTGTTGCACGTCCAGGGTGTATAATTGTGGACACCTAAATCATCTAGAACCAGAACTTCCGCCTGGCGTGCCCCCTTAATTAAGGTTGCTTCATCCTCCTCAACAGTTCCTTTGCTATAAGTGGATCTAATCGCATCAAGAAAATCCGGCACAACAAGAAATAAAACCTGGATGCCCTCTTTCAATAAAAAGTTTGTAATCGAGCCTGCGATAAACGTCTTACCGGCACCCACATCACCTGTGATCAATAGACCCGGCAGGTTAGGATTTATTAAATAATCATGTGAAAATCGGCGAGCATCTGCAAGAACCCGTGCCGCCCTTTCTCTGTCGTTCCCCCTGATAATAGTTGAGCTGAAATCCCTCGAAACTGTATGTTTTTATTTCCGGGGTGATGTTTGCGTACTCGTAACGACGTTCTAAATTATTTTGCTTTACACAGTTACAGATGCGTGCTCTTTCACCATCAAGCATGATCACTCCCCGGTCCAGGCAAAGGGAACAGCGCGGTCTGTGGTTCTCTTCTGTTGGGGTTCTGGATTCCTTCCCCTGTATGGACTTTTTTAAATTGTTTAGAATATCTGTAACCTGTTTCATTTTCAACACTACCTGTTTTTATGTTAAATATATATCTTTAAACTTTTCATCCTGCTCCTTGGCTATTTTCTGATCCGGATCAGATTGTTCTTTACGCTTCTTTTTATCTTGGAATCTTTCTTCATATTGTATTACCTCTCGAGTAGTTCGAATATTCATTTTAGCCCAGGAGGCTAAAATTTTATCCATATAGTTTAGGTTTAAGATCCCACGCAAGACCGCTCTTTTCAAGGCTTCCTTGATTAAGGTTTCCGCATACCCGTGCTCACAGTACCAATTCTTTATTTGATCGATTTCAATAGGGGTTAAGGCCCTCCCGAATTCTCTTTCAAATAAATTAATGATGTTTATCAAAGGTGATAAAAGCTGTTCTTTACCGGCTTTAAGCTGAACTGTTATTGCTGCTTCCTGCTGTTTTTGCTGTACAGCCCGCATCCGCTCTTCAGCCCAGAGATCTGCTACTTTTTCAAACAAGCCAGTGGTTTCTAAAGATTGATCAATATCAGTAAGCAGTCCCAGATCACGCATTTTTTCGATAGACACTTGAATTTGGCGTTCTTGAATATGTAGAAGCTGGGAAAAATCTGCGATCTCCAGTTCATACCGCCCGGTCTGTTGGAAATAAAAAATAGCCAACAATATCAATAAATCTGTCCCCTCTAAGCCTAATCTATCACTGTATTTAATTAATATATTGGGCATTACTGTAAATCCTTCCGCAAAAAAGTCTCTGCTAAAGAGCGCTGGAATATGAAATCTACCGCCGTTTACCATCCTAACCATCCTTCTTATAAAAAAGTTAATTACTAATATATTAGTCAAGACACCTGTGAAAACCTGCTCCATTTGCACTAAAAAAGATTATTAATCAGGCGATCGGGAAGAATTAACAACAGACACCACCCCATATCAGGTGTCAATTATTAAAAACTTTGCAGTCAATGTACCCCCGATCCTAGTAATTATAATTTTAAAAGCATCGATCTGCAAGAAATAAAACATTGCTGGCAGTAAGCTATCAGGAGGCTATAACTTTGATGGCTTTACAAAAATAAAAAGAGCAATTAATAATTGCTCTCTAAAAGTAAAACCCTTTCTTTCGTTTATTATAATATTGCAGCATTGGATATTTGTCGACGCCGCAGAAAACGCTGCATCCTTTCTAAGGCCTCCTCGATCTTGCTCTGAGATGCAGCATAACAACACCTGATATGCCCTTCTCCACTGGGTCCAAAGGCGTTGCCTGGGACAACAGCTACCTTTTCTTCAAATAAGAGATTTTCGCAAAACTCTTCAGAGGTCATTCCTGTACCTGCAATGCTGGGAAAAGCATAAAAGGCACCTCGCGGTTCAAAACAGGGCAGTCCTAATTCTCTTAAACCATTAACAATAATGCGCCTGCGTTTGTCATATTCGGAAACCATTTCATCAACAAAATCAAACCCATTTCTGAGTGCTGCTAAACCGGCAAACTGACTCATTGTCGGTGCGCATAACATGGTATACTGGTGAATTTTTAACATAGCCTTGATAATTTCATCTGGCCCCGCAGCAAACCCTAAACGCCAGCCAGTCATGGCAAAAGCTTTGGAAAAGCCGTTGAGCAGTATAGTTCTCTCTTTGATGCCAGGTAGAGAGACAAAGCTCGCGTGTTGTTTACCATAGGTAAGCTCCGCATAGACCTCATCTGAGATAACCAGCAGATCATAATTTTTAGCAACCTGTGCTATCTCCTCCAGATCAGATCTTTCCATGATCGCACCTGTCGGGTTATTTGGATATGAAAGAAGGAGTGCTTTGGTTCTTTCGTTAATCCGCGCTATCAGGTCTTTCTTTTTCAACCTGAATTCCTCTTCGGCCCTTGCGGGAACCAATACAGGAACACCGCCCGCTAAAGCGACATTGGGGGCGTATGAGACATAACAGGGTTCCCCAATCAATACTTCATCTCCGGGGTTTATTATGGCACGCAGGGCAAGGTCTACCGCTTCACTTACCCCTACAGTAACTAAAATTTGCTCCGCGGTGTAATCCACTTTAAATCTTGTTTTCAGATAGCAGGAAATTTCTTCACGTAGTACAGGCAGCCCACAGTTAGAAGTGTATTTAGTCCGCCCGGCTACCAGGGCTTTCATACAGGCCTCACGGATAACTTCAGGTGTAATATAATCGGGTTCTCCCACCCCTAATGAGATCACCCCATCAGTTTTTTCGATCAGGTCAAAAAATTTACGGATTCCGGAATGCGGCATGGTCTGCACAACTTCGGCAACATGGTTATCAACATCTTTGTTTTTCATTTTACTCATCCTTCCCATCAATATAAAAATCCCGCCCCCAGATATCAAGGGACGGGATCATTTTCCGCGGTACCACCCTAGTTGGCCTCATATGTGCCCAACTTATGTTCTGATAACGGATTAACCGGCCACGCTTACTTAATAAATGCTTTCAGCAGGCACCTCCAGGGTGGCATTCAGTGTCCTGTTATACCGGTCTTTCACCCTCACCGGTTCGCTGCAAAAGCAGGGTACACCTACTCTTCCCCTTCAACGGCTTTTCATTAATATGTATTTTATTCTAGCACAGGGGAATGATTAATGTCAAGCCGCCTTTTAATTTCTCTCGCTATTTCCCGTGAACAGGGCAGTTCACGGGAAGAGATGGAAATGAGATTAATTCCATTCTGACGGCAGACATACTCCTTGCGCACATAATCTGTACACTGTGACACGGCAGAATTATCAATGGCTATCTTCAGAGAAGGTATATAATAGCTGAAAAAACAGCCATGATACCTGTAGTTCTTGATGATGTTGAATTGGGAAAATAAATAACTGATCGCCCTTTGGAGAGGATCTACAGGAGTAGAAACTGCCAAAGGCAGATCCTGTTTTTCACTACTTTGATACAAAGACTTAAATAATTCATTAAAATCGTCAGAACTGTTGCCAATATTATGGTCAGGCATTCTTTGGACAATCAGTTCCTTGAGGGCGTCTTTTATATAGTCTTCTCGAGGGCCAATTAATTTTGCTAATAGTTCTGAGATCTCTTTTACTAAAACAGCTCCCTGTTCTTGATATTTCATTTTTTCCTTTCCATCAGATAATTCCACTGATAAGATAACTTCTATCAACATATCGATTTTAGAAAGGATCTCTTTTCCCAGCAACTGCCCGTCCCGCACTTGTATAACCCCCACCTATGATAGTGTATTCTCTTTAGATCATTATTCCTTAGCAGTTGCTGATATTCCTAAAAAAATACCTCCGGGGTATCCCGGAGGTATTTTAATTATTCTCATATTACCTGCACAGGTATTGATAAGCCTCTCCTGCTGCCGCTTTAGCATGGCCAACAGTCTGTGGTATATCCTTTGGCCCCTGACACACTCCAGCCAGGAAAACACCGTTTTGACCAGTTTTGACACTGCTCTCTCCCCCTGCCATAAAACCGTAGGGGTCTAGGTCGATACCCAGCTGATCGGCAATATCCTGGCTTCCCTTGGTTGGAGTAATGGCCAGTGATAACACAATCAGGTCATATTTATCTTCACCCTGCTTACCCTCACAGGAATCGGTGTACCGCACTGTTAGACGATCATACGGGAAACCGTAAATCTTGGAAGGAATAGCTCTGATCAGTTTGACCTTATCGGTTTCCTGCAAGGTTTCTTTAAATACGCTGAATCCCTTGCCAAAGCTCTGGAAATCCATATAGAATATATCGATCTCAGCATCGGGCAGGTCTTTCCGGATTATTTTGGCGAGTTTGGCAGCATACATACAGCATACCCTGGAGCAGTAGCCGTTACCGATAGACAGGTCACGGCTCCCTACACACTGGATGAAACCAATCTTCTTGATATCATCACCATATGCCGCATTGATACTCCCCTTCTCTTTGATCGCTTCTTCTAATTCCTGTCCTGTGATCACATTTTTCTCCTGTCCGTAGGCAAATTCATTTCTCTTGCTGAGATCATATGGGTCAAATCCGGTTGCTATGATTACTGCCTGGGCTTCAATAGAATGAGTCTTTTTACCTGAGACAACTTTAGCTTTGAATCCCTTCCCATTTTTACCGATCTCTGTTACAGATGCATTGGTGTACACCTGAATTTTGGGTTCCTGTATGACCTGATCTCTCTGCTGAAGAACCAAACAGGCGGCACAACGGTTGCATTCATCAGTTGCCTTGCAGCAGTAGGTAGCGGCCCTGCCACCGATATCTGAGTCTTTTTCGACGAGAACAACCTCTATCCCACGCTCAGCCATCTCCAGAGCGCTGGTCATTCCTGCGGTACCACCACCGATTACTAGTACCTTATTCTTTTCCAAATTGCACCCCTCCCATTGCCCGCACTGTTAAAATGTCGGCCTGGGCAGAAGACCGGCCTTTTCTACCACTGTAGGTACAATAGACTCCCAGGCTACCGCCATCACATGAACTCCGTCTACACCTTCCATTTCCCTGCACCGGTTGATGTATTCGACTGAGATTTCAACTGCTTCTGCTTTTCCATCCTCCGCCTTTTCTAGACGCTGGCAGAACTCCTCTGACACGATCATGCCAGGTACTCCTGTCTGCATGTAGCGTGCCATCCTCGGTGACTTCACAGGCATGATTCCTGCACAAATATGAGCCCGTTCATGCAGACCGCGTTCCCTCGCCAACTCCATGAATTTTTCAAACCGCTCCATGTCCAGGATACACTGGGTCTGTACAAAGTCGGCACCAGCTGCGATCTTCTTTTCTAAACGGGTTACACGGAATTCAAAGGGATCTGCAAAGGGGTTCGCAGCACAGCCGATAAAGAACTTGGGAGCAATTTTACATTCCGCACCACATTCGAAGCAGCCATCATCACGCAGTGTTTTCAGCATATGGATCAACTGCACAGAGTCTACGTCAAATACTCCCTTGCATCCCGGATGGTTGCCGAAGGCCTGGTGGTCACCAGTTAAGCAGAGAACGTTGCGTATGCCATGAGCATAAGCACCTAAAAAGTCGCTCTGCATTGCCAGGCGGTTCCGGTCACGGCAAACCATCTGCAAGTTCGGCTCCATTCCCAATTGAAGCAAGCGCAAAGATGCTGCCCAACTGGAAAGCCGTACAACAGCAGTCTGGTTATCCGTAAAGTTAACCGAGTCGACAAGACCCCTCATCTCTTCGGCATGCTTATCAATGTTATCAAAGGTTGCATAGGTCAGTGGACCAATTTCCCCGGTACAGGCAAACTGACCCGAAGCAAGTACCTTTTCCAGATTACTTCCAGATTTCAAGTTTTCAGGTTTAATCTCTTTCAAGGGTCAATTCCTCCTTTACCAGTTTTCTTGGTCCCTCATTGCGGTGCCAGTTCTTAGCCGGTATGTATTCGGCCATCTTTTCGAGCTGTCCCAGGGCACTCAATCGTTCGTAAATTAAATGCCAGACACAGTCAATTTCTTTGGAGACCTCGCATTTCCCATTTTGAGAACCACCACATGGGCCATTTAATAAATGCTTGGAACAACGCGCAATAGGGCATAGACCCCCTGTTTTATCCAGGACACATTCTCCACAAGCCATGCAGAATTCTTCCCACTGACCCACATCGCGGTTAGCCCCCAGGAATTGAGTGTTAACACCCGGGAAAACAGGAACCGGTTCAACTACTTCGGCCAGATACTGAATTCCGATACCACAGGCCAGGGAAACAACAGCTTCAACTTCTCTTACATTATCCTGGAACTTGTCCAGATACTCTTTGTCGCACTGGCGCTCTACCGTCTGTTCCAGCACCTCTATGGGGTTGCCTTCCTTCTGACGTGCCATGCGGATCTGAGATGCCAGCAGACCAACCTCTTTCTCGCCTCCAGCCAGGCAGACGGTGACACAGCCATAGCAACCTGCTACTAATACTTTTTTATATGGGGCGATCATCTGAAGGATATCTTCAACAGATTTATTCTCAACAACGATCATTTTATCACCTTCCCCGGATTTGATCCTAACTGATTTATTTTATCAACCATCGAACGTACGGATGTATTGAACTGGTTTCCCTGGTTTGCAGCCAAATGTATAATCTCTACACGGTCGCCCTCCAGACCAATCTCTGCAAGCCGCCTTTGTACCTGTTCTTTGCGTTTGTCTGCTCGCTCATTTCCCCAAACGTATTTGCAATTCTCCTTATGGCAAACAAGCAGCATCACTCCGTCGGCCCCTCGCTCTAAAGCCTTGATCAGATAAAGTGCATCTATTTTTCCGGAGCAAGGAACCGGAACGATCTGTAAGTTTGCTTGTAGCTCGGGCTGCAAGCTCCTGGCATATTCCGCTGCCAGCGAACCGGAATTTTCACAAGCATATGCTACTAATTTAGGAGGCTTTGATACTTTTTCTAATATCTCCTGATCCGAGTATAATGGCAGCTGGATAGCCTTTCCAGGGCATTCTGCCGCACATGTACCACAACGACGGCATGCTAAGGGGTTCATACGAGCTGCAGAGTGGTACATATTGTTTAGAGATTCATCATGAACTATTTCGATGGCATGATGGGGACAGCACCTGTAGCACGTCAGGCAAACAGCACATTTTTCGGCATTTACCTGGGGTTGCAAGGCTGGTACCCGTATTTTTCCTGACGCAAACCGGCCCACTTCAGCTTTAACAGTTTCAACTTCCTTGTCCAGTTCGATACCGTGTATGGGACCATGACAGCTTCCGGCAAAATAGATCCCTTCGCGATTCGACATTACTGGAAGGAAGTGAACATTGTCGTCCTGGAAAAATCCACCTGGGCCTGTTCGTACATCAAGGGCAACTGCCAGATCAGCGGTACCGGGATTTGGAATATAGTCCTCCGCCAGTACCAGGCAATCTGATACAAGTCTAATCTGTTTAATCTGTGGTAAAAATGGTTCCCAATATAATACTGTTGCAGCAACTTTTGTTGTAATGATCTGAAGATCGCCGCTATACTTTAAGAAATTAACACCTCGGGCCCTTGCCAGCTCATAATCCTGCTCCAGATCGTCGGCTGATACCTTCATATCATCATATAATATACTGACATCAGCTCCCTTTTCTTGGAGAGCAATAGCACTGGAAAGTACTGTGGCAAAGGAAAGCAGAGAATCTTGGTCCGCTTGTCCTAAAATAAAGGCCAACTTCTGGCCGGCATAATCCCTGTTATTCTTTTGAAATTGAGATAGGCTCAGGATGCGCTCTCCCAGTTTCACACCGTCATATTTGGCTGGATCATAACTAGGTTGAGCTTCAAGCGCAACAACAATGGCCCCGAAATTTTGTTTTGCATGCTTTCCGTTGTCCAGAAAGCGCACTAAAAATTGACCCGGAAATCCTTCAAGCCCCATTACCTTAACACCAGTATTAACAGTAATATTTTTCTTCCCTTCTATGAGGGAAATACCGTCCCGGGATGAATCATTGTCGATCACGGTAACCGGTTGGCTTTCGCTAACAGCAAGAGCAACAGCGGCCCCTTCTGTTCCACAACCTATCACCAGGACCTCCGGGAGCACATTAAGCTCTTCATAAACAACCGCGCCGCGATCCTGCATCTGTAGCAACACCTCGTTTTTGAATTACAGTCTTAACCTTATTCAGACCAATAGACTGAGCCAATTTTCCTTCACAGCCACAGAGGTAAATTCCCAATCTGATATTAAAGTTTTTGCTCATTGAGTTTCCCCCTCTTAATGAAAAACTTTGATTACACCTCCTCCCTTTATAAAATTTTAGTAAGGTCCCGCCATGAAGACGGGACCTTACCAGATTTCATTCGATTACCTGTTACGGAACACCTTTGCATATGAATCGCAGTAAATTGCCTCGTTGAGCAGCATATCTGCAGATGCAATGGCATCTACCAGTTCATCATCGTTGACATCCATAATCGCAGAGTCGAGCCCGCAGGTCATCGCCATAACGCAGTAGATACGGTTGATCAACGGACGGAACGGGGTGCCCTGGGAAACGTTGCTCAGCCCTAATGTTGTATGTGGTGCCGGATCAGACAGCAGTCTGATCTGGCGCAGGGCCTCCAGAACTTCCGGGGCATGATCCTGTGCCACGTTGCAAGGCAGAATGAGCGGGTCGATGAACAGATCATCCGGAGCAAGACCAAACTCATCAGCTGATGCTACAAGCTCCATTGCAAATCCTACACGCATATCAGCACTCTTTGGAATACCGGACTTGTCCATGGTCAAGGCAATGATCTTGGCATTGTATTTCTTAGCCATCGGGAAGACACGCTCGATTTTAGCTCTTTCCGCAGGGCAGGAGTTAATCAATGCACCAGGTTTGCAGACTTCCAGTCCTGCTTCAATGGCATCATAGTTTGTGGAGTCAAGAGCAATCGGGGTATCACTGACCTCTGTGACAAGCTCACACATCCAGCGCATTGACTTGACACGGTCGACTGCTGTTGGGCCAACGTTGATATCGAGATACGCAGCGCCGGCTTCATCCTGCTTTTTTGCCCAATCCTGAATCGGTTTGGGGTCAAACTTGGCAACAGCTTCACCGATATCATTAAACATACCGTTGATTCTCTCACCAATCATATAAAAGGCCATGGGCTTACCTCCTTTGGTATTATTGAAAACCTCTCACTTTGGCCAACAATCTAATAGAGATTCGGTTTCATGAGGTCATCAATGTGCTTATTCAGCAGTTTGACGGCTTCCGGGTGTCTCATCAAAATGAGGTCCCCTCCTGCCTGTATAAGTGCTGCCGCAGTCATTGCCTCCCACATGATTCCTCTTGGTTTCTGCTCACCCCAACCAGGGCCTGCATCCTCTAGAGGAGCATTTGCTTCTTTTGCTCTCCATGCTTCTGCACCGGCAACACAGATTACCGGAAAAGCCATCATCTTGTCACCGATCAAGGCACCCCAGCGAGCACGCTCCATAATAGAGTAGGAATATTCAATACCATAGCCCAGACCACTGGACATGGGGTCATTGATAATCTTGTTCGGGGCAATACCCATCTCTGTGATCATGATGTTCAACTGTTTCAAAATGTTAATGTCAACAGGTGAACGTCCGATAACGCAGTGCTTGCCCATCATGGCTGCAGCTGCGATAGAGCGGTAGTTGTCCTTTTCCGCAAGTCCTAAGGCTATGTTTTCCCCTGCTGCTGCTTCTCCCACAGCCTGAAGCACATCATTGTCCGCTTCCGGGTGTCCGGGGCCCTCTACCATCAAGGGAGCACCGGTGTTTTCCAGGACAGCCTTGACGATTTTTGCACAATCATCCGGAGATTTCGGATTGTCCAACTCAGGATCTGCACCTTTTAGCTTCAAGTAGATGATATCTGCACCCAGTTCCTCGACTTTCTTTGCCCAGGCTACCGGGTCTTTCCAAACATCACCATAAGATTCGTTAAAAGCCTCGTTCCAATCAGGCTCAATATCCCAGATTTCGAAAGCAATGGCTGGGCGGTTCGGAATATCGCCTTCGTACTGGAGAAAAGGAAGTGTAGAACTGCCGCCTAACTTCACGGTTTTCGCTCTTGTTCCGCCTTCTTCCTTAGTTGCGCCGAGCACTACTTCCTGAACTGTGCCTGTAAATTTTTCTTTTAGAATTTCTACCGGCATAGTTTACTCTCCTTTCTTAACTAAAGTGGTAGTTTACCAAACATTTCACGTGTCGCTTGAACTGCGGGGCTGTCAGCCGGTAAATCCAGCATCGGTTTGCCCTTCAGATCGTAATCCAAGATCATTGAATCGTTTGGAACGACTCCGAGCAGTTTTAGCCCGGTAGCCTTAATCTCACTCTGAAGGGGTGCTGGATCAGATGTCTTTGTGATAATCAGGTATGCATCGCTGATCTTGATGTTTAAAGACTTTGCCAGTTTGTATATCCTTCCGGCTGTACGCACACCCTTTGCTGTGGCATCGGAAATCACCAGCAAAATATCAACATCTTCAATTGTTTGGCGGCTGATGTGTTCCATCCCCGCTTCATTATCGACTACCATGTAGTCATAACTTCTGTCCAAGTTCGCTAAATGTCGTTTCAATATATCAGTTGGAAAACAGTAACATCCTGGCCCTTGTGGCCCTCCCATTACCAGAAGATCAACATATTCAGTTTCGATAAGGGCTCGGTGTAGTTCGAACTGCAGGTACGTTTCTTTAGGCATTCCGGTAGGAACATTGCCTTTTTTCATATCAACAAGGATGGAGGATATGGTGTTTGGTACCTCATATCCTAATGCCTCGTTGAGATTGGCGTTGGCATCTGCATCAACTGCTAGAATTGCACCCTTTTTTTGTTCAACAAGGTGCTTGATTAAGAGTGCTGCGACGGTGGTCTTGCCTGTCCCACCCTTTCCTGCCATTGCTATGTGTTTTGCCATTTATTAAACGCCCTTTCTTTTCTGCAAAAGTGTCCGTCACCGGCCAGTTGTTAATTATTTATGCACCTAATTTAAGCTTAGCAAAGGAACTGATCCCGTTAGCCTCACGCGGTCCAACAATAACTTCCCAACCGGAGAGCTCCTCGATCTTACCCTTGATAGCTGCTACACCACCGGGGATGATCAACTGCTTGTGACTGACCTTTTCGTTGATATCCGCGTCCTTCAGCCAGGGTCCGATCTCCTCACCGATAAACTTGCCGCCAGCCCATGCTGTTAACACTGATAATCCCTCTGTCTCGAAAGCAATCAGGTAACTGGGCAGCCTGGTGGATTCAACTTCAGTCTGGACAGTGTAGAAGGTCAGAGAGAAGTTGGTTGTAATGTAGACCGGGGAATCAGGTGTAACATCACCAATAGCATAAATACCAGGCTCTACTGCAATCGGCTTCTGCGGGTCGGTAAAGAGGTTGCTTCTCCAGCTGAACAGAGTAAGCAAGCTGGCCAGTTCTGTGGTCTTCATCACTACGATGCTGGCGTATTTGGCAACATATGCCTGTGCCTGCATGGCCTCCAGGTAGGGATCCTCTTCTGTGGTGAAGGCAATTGTAGGATACCCGAAGGGCCGGAAGCGTTTCTTGATAGCCTGACGGCGGATCTGTGTCAGATCAGCAATAACCTTCGAGGTCTCGCGCTCACCTGAATCGAGGATCAATTCTTTGTAGCCTACCTTGCCTGCCAGGTCAGCAACATCATCGAGGTTTTTGCCCTTAACTACCAGAGGTGCACCGATCTTCTTGGCGACTTCCACCATTTTCTCATAGTTATCAGCATTTGCAGCATAAAGGATCGGTTTTCTGTCCGCTACTCCAGCTGCAGCAGCCTCCATCGCCGCGGCGTCCTCACTCACCAAAAGTAAAACCTTATCGGTCTTTCCTGCTGCAGCAGCAACTGCGTCCTTGAAGGTATCTGCATTGCCTGATGCATTGACAACTGCTACACCATCGACCACATACTTCTGGCCGACACGTTCAAAAGCCAGTCCGTTGATCTCATCGACTTTTGCTGCTACATCAGCATTGTCTGCTACCTCGATAAAAATACCTGTGGGATGATAGAAGGTCTTGTCATGACGGAACATAACCTGCTCATCACCCATCTCCAGCACATTGTCCCCCGCCCCCGCTTTAACAAGCTTGATCGGTGGAGCAGTTGCTGAATCCAGGGCTTCCTTGGCTTCATCAGAAACATAGGGGCACTGATCGAGTGTCGCTTTTCCTGATGCCAAAGCCATTGCGAAAGCCATGCATGTGGGTACACCACACTCTTTGCAGTTTGTCTTTGGTAGCAGCTTAAAAATAGCTAGTCCTGTTAAACCCATTGTCACTTCTCCTTTCTATTGTTTTCTTCTTTTAAAGAAACCGGATTTGGAGCCGCCATCTGAAATAGGCGGCTCCAAAACCTGGTATCTTTACCTTAGAACAAGGAATCCATTGTTAGAGCTGGATGTCCCTTTTCCTCAAGATAGGGCATTATTTCATCCGGTGTTTCGCCGACTGTTTCATCAGCGATCATATCTGCGAAGTTGTCTCCGAAGCCTTCTTCCTTACCTCGCTCATTCAGCTGGTCAGCCAGTTCATCCTTGAGTTCCTTGGGTAGCCAGATAATTCTACCTAATCCACCATCAGCAGGCAGGAACTTCTTGCTCACCAGGTAGAGGCGACCGAGTCCGAGGAAGCCCGGGGTCTGGTTGCCGCCGCCGACCATTCCAGCCAGTGTGGAGAAGGTCATGCCTACAGGGGTCATTCCCTTGTGCTCACGGGTTGTAACCATAAAGCCGTTGCACTCGGGAACCAGGGCGAGGATACACTCACAGCAACCGCACGTCGTCATCGGGCGGTCCATCATGGTGTACATGCAGACCTCAGTGGTTTTACCCTGAGTCCTGGCAGCAGCTTCTTCGTTGATTGTGGACCATTCGCCGAGGACAGGGTCGATGATATTCTTCTCTGTAATATCAATGGGCTGGCAAACACCGGTCGGGTCGATCTCAAAGGTGGCCTTGGCATCAAGCCAGCTTACCGCACCACAGAGTCCTGTCCGCTCAGGTGAAACAAAGCAGATGTGAGTCGGGGCAAAGGACTGGCAGAGAGTGCAGGTGTAGAATTCCTCAACTGCATCATCACGCAGTGTTGCAAGTCTGTCGTCACGTGTTTTATACTTTGCGGTTGCCTCTTCAATGGCTTTATCCACTTCAGCCTCATCTGTGATCAGGTTTACTTCCAGTCTGTCAACAATAGCAGCGTATTCCTTCTTGAAGTAGGCGTACATAATCTTGCCCAGGTCGTTGAGTGTAAAGCCTGCCTCTTTGGCGCCTTTACTGATACGCATCCAGTTCTGGTCCCTCTGGCCCATGTGCCAGACACCTTCACCATAGTTCATGAAGTAGTGGATGCGGCGCTCCAGAACCGGCTCAAAATCGGACTGGAATTTACGGCCATAGACCTTGATCACAATGCCCATCGGATAGGCTTTGCCTTCTTCCATATCAGCGATGTCAGGTCCAATGATCTCGATCTTGCCATCTGTGATTTCATCCTGGTCCACCATCTTAACCAGTTCGCAGGCTTTGGAACGGCCGCCGCCGAACTCCACAAACATCTCAGCCCTACGAATGGCCTCACCCTCAAAGGCAGGCCCATGTGCGATGGGAACATCGATTTCGATGGCGGTAATCTTGATCCCGCGCACCTCGATGCCTTCCTGCATCATTTCATCGTAGTCATCTACATAGAAGTACCAGTCTTTCCAGATTTCATCCTCTTCCAGCGGCTGGTCCACCAGGACCGGGAAGCCAAGATAGATGGCAGCAAAGCAGGCAGCTACCTTGACGATATCCCGCTCACCCAGTGCCATCACGTAAACGAGGATACGGTCACGCTGGTAGTTCCTGTGATTGAATTTGTCTCCCGCCGGGATACCGGGGAAGATTGATGATGCACGCAGGGCGTAGTTAACCGCGTGAATAACCTGTGTAAAGTTACCCAACGGATAGATAGGCCAACCATCAATATCAAACTTGTAGCCTTGTTCCAACAACTGCTCAATAACTTCATCCACCAGGAAGAGCATAAAGCCCTTCTGTACCAGTTTGTTGACAATCCGAATGGCGTCTTCGGAGGTACGGAAACGCCCAACGATAACTACCTCACCCGGGATCGTCCAGTCAACGTGCTTGATACCCCATTTCCGTACATAGGTGTCCGGAATAAAACCAGTCCAGGGTTTGGGAGGCGCTTCATGTGCACCGGTAGCATATCTGACTGCTTCGATGATTTCTGCGGCATGAATTACTGACTCGCCCCACTGAAGTGCGTTTTCCAGAGTAAGCTCCGAACGCACCAGGTCCCTCATTTTGTTGAGAATGGGTACAAACTCACCCAATTTGGTAACTTCCACACCACTGAGAGCTCTAATTGCCGGAATGAAGTAAGCCGTTTCGCCACCATACCCAACTGGGTGATCATCACCATAATCCTTGATCGCCTTGTTGAGCAGGATTTCAGCATAACTGAGGGCTACAATGGTTCCCTCTAATGCCTGCCGAAATTAATTTTTTCGGCTCTTTACCCGGTTCTATGGAACCTTCATAAATCTCTTCAAAAGATTGTCTATCTACTTTCCATGCTGTCGACATATTTTATCCCCCTTTCCTCTAGGTTCTCCTAAAATGCCTGGCAGAGATCTGTTCCGTACTCTTCGGCAGTCTTCATGTGAATCTTCAACTTCCAGGCACGGTACTTGACAGCTTCAATCAGCTTCTGAGCCGCTACCTGAGGATCTGTCTCCAGGATGAAGTTGCCGCCAAAGACATCATGGGCGATGCAGGTAACAACACTCCACACCAGGTTGCTGCCCTCCAACGGAGGCATAGCACCCACATGGCAGGGAATACCACTGGCGATCACCCAGGTACCGATCGCCACAGCCTTCTCACTCATACCTTCAGGAGCGGTGGCAACAAACGGTACCTTCGGAACGTCTACACCATACTCATTAGCCATAGCTGTCCAGAGGTTGAAGATACGGCTGTTATCAACACAGGATCCCATATGGAAGGTCAATGGCAGTTTGTCCGGCAGTTTATCCTTGTTGGCCTCATACAGCCTGTCGATAAACTTCTTAAGACCCGGGCCTGCATATTCTTCAACTGCCTCATAATTCATAAGGCCCTGTTTGGCAGCGGCCTGCATCACACAGCCGGTACCAACCATGAAAACATCATTCTTGGCCAGTTCTTTGATGATATCGGTATGGCTCTTCTCATAAACAGCTTCCAGGTTGTTGCAGCCAGCCAGGGCACAGACACCGGTGATCTCACCATCAATAATAGCATCTGTGAGTACCTTGATAGGATTATCGGGATTGATGGCTGCAAAGAGGTCCAACAGAGCCTCAAAGCTAAAGCCAGCCATCAGTTTGTTCTTAAACTGCGGTACCTGCACAGGGCGTCCAGATTCCTTGCGCTGCTTAAAGGTTTCTATGGCCAGTCTGATGATGCCCTCTGCACTTTGTTTGGCCTTGGCATCTTCAAAGGAAAAGTGATAGGAACCCGGGATCTTGGATATTGCCATAGTTGTTACCAGTTTGGTATTGAAGCACTCACAAACATTGCGTAGGCCAGGCATGATGCACTGCACGTCAACGACACAGACATCAACAGCACCTGTTGCGATGGCAAGCTCCTGAGCCATGTAGCTGGTGGCGATAGGAACACCGTTGCGCATCAGGACCTCATTGCCTGTACAGCAGATACCGGAAAGCTGGATTCCTGCAGCACCTGCGGCCTTAGCCTCATCTTCCAGTTCACGTGCGGTATCCACTACCATCTGGCTTAAGACAGGGTTGTGGCCGTGAAGAATAATGTTCACCTTGTCCGGCTCAATAACCCCCAGGTTGGCCTCACTCATCACCGGCTTCGGAGTCCCGAAGAGGATATCAGATATATCTGTAGAGATCTGCTCACCTGTTAAGTCAGCCAAGGAGCATTTAACTCCGCCAAAAATCAAGTTGACCGGATCTGCGTCCACACCGACATGGGTGCGGTGCATAACCTCAACAACTTCCCGGTCAATGGCCCTGGGCATTGTGTCAGTCTCTTCATATTTTTTAATACGCTTCTCGCAGAGATTGGCCTTCAGGAATGTAGTTCCCTCAGAAGTATGGCGACCATAGTCCTCAAAGGCGGCCAGTGCAACTTCCTTGGCCAGCTCAATATCTGTTTTGCCTTCGATTTCCAGGCCGATCTTTTTAGCCACACATTTCAGTTTGTCGGCATCCCTGATTTCATAATCAGGTGCTTTCCCCTCACTCATATGATACAAAACTTCAACAAGCTCACGACCATGGTCAGAGTGAGCGGATGCTCCACCTGCCATCATCCTGATAGCATTACGGGCTACAATCGTGTAGTCTTTGGCTCCGCAGATGCCCATGCTGCCAGGTCCCTCAAGACCCTTGATCCGGCAGGGGCCAGCAAAGCAGATGCGGCAACAGATCCCCTGGTACCCAAAAGCACACTGTGGCTGCTGGGCCGACCAGCGGTCAAATGCCGTGATAATGTTATTTTCAATGGTGTAATCGAGCATTTCTAGTGCCGCGGGATCGTTGGTACGCTTAATATCCTTGACATTCTTTTTCCTGTTTTTCCGATCCACCGACGGTTTGGAATTCTGCAGAGAGGTATCACTAAATCTCGGCATACATTTAACCCCCTTTGATTAAAATTCAGTCTCCCAAAATGGTTCTTTCAAGAACCCATTAAAACCTTGCCTCTACAGGCACTACTAAACCTTAACCTCCTGCAACCCCACCCCCTTCACTGATAATACCATCAAAAAGCTTACTAACAGAATCTACTAAAACCTCCTCCAATCCCTGGGGATCATCTAACATCGACTTTTCCCAGAGTTCCTCGTTAAACTCTAGAATCCCTAGCAGTTCATCAGGTGTAAAAGAGTTCCTCAAAAAGTTCTTTTCTTTGTCAGATCTGACCTTGTTGCCTACCACTTTTACATTAGGAACCCCCATCTCTAATGATAACTTTTGGATTACACGCGCAGTATCAACACTTACTTTTGTCGCTCAGTTACAATAAGCATGTAATCAACGCCTCGTGCTGTACCGCGTGTTAAGTGTTCGATTCCTGCACCGAAGTCTAGGATAACTACATCCAGTTTTCCGAGGAGGAGAGAGTCTATCACGGCTTTGAGGAAGGCATTTTCCGGGCAGTAGCAGGCACTGCCTGCATCTTTGTAACCACCCATGCGCAGTAATTTTATTGTATCGATGTCTATTGAGTAGTCGTCCAGAATATCATCAACTTTAGGATTTAATACGTAAAACCCGCCTCCCGCCCCTGTCCGCTCCTTGATTAAGTCTCTCATTTCAACCAATGGCGGCTGAGCTTTCAGGTCTTCTTCCGGCACTCCCAGTGTTGTGCCCAGGCTGACATCTGGATCTGCATCAACAGCATATACTTGAAAACCACGTTGCGCGTAAAGTTTGATGAGTCCGGCGGCGAGAGTGGTTTTTCCTACCCCACCCTTGCCAGTGACTGCAATTTTCACTGTAACACTCCCTTTGCCTAATATGAATGGACCAAAATAATTGTAGATATTGCTGCGAGCTATGGGATATTTCCGGACACAGTTATTTTGTTGAAATCCCTACTAGATATGTCTATTAATTTGTTATGTCAAAGCTAATAAAATGAATGTCAATAACTCTTTCTACAAATATTCGATAATTCCTTTTTATTTTTTAAAGAATTGGCATCAACCAGCCATCCTTTGCTAGAAAAACTGCGAAGCCGGATTCCCGGATTCCTCTGAAACTCATTTAATGTATTCTATATTGAAAGTAAATTTCCTGCTGCATAAAAAAGTTTTATCAGGCAATACCTAGCTTCTGGAATCGAGGAAAAGAATGATGATCAATAATGAGGCTGGAATAAAAGCAAATAGGAAAATAATTTCTGCGATGTGAAACCTTGCGAAAAATGATGAGGGGTTAGTGCTTACTATAATAGCTCCAGCGATAAGCAGACTGGAAAGAATAATGCTGAGAGCCAGGCGGTGTATAGTCTTTCTTAGCTGACCTACTGCCATAGGCAGTTCCTTATGTTCTATGGGCAGTGCCAGCCGTCCGCCTTTGATTTTATCAATAAGATCCTCTAACAATAGAGGAAAATGGACGAAAGTTGAGAAAAACTGTAGTGTGTTTTGCTGAGCAATATGCAGAAGCCGCCTGGGGTCATAACGGCGCAGGAGTACTCTGGTGGCAAAGGGTTCTGCAATTTCCACAATACTGATCTCCGGAGCCAGTTCACGGATGGTCCCCTCCAGGGTAACCAGGGCTTTAGCTGCCATGACAAAGTCGGCCGGCACCTGTATCTGGTAGCGAGAGGCGATCTCCATCAATTCCTGAAGTGATGTTCCAACTTTAATATCTTTCAAAGGCATCCCATAGTATTTTCTTTCCAACCTGCTGATATCGCGTTTTAAACTGCTCATGTTGGGTTCACCGCGGATGATACCGATCCTCAGCAACCCTTTTAACACCGCATCGATATCGTGCCTCACCATAGCAAGCACTATATCTGCCGCTTTTTCACGCATTTCCTCATCTAGATAGCCAACCTGGCCGAAATCCATGAATACTATTTTATTTCCCGGCAGCACTGCAAGGTTTCCAGGGTGAGGATCACTGTGAAAGAAACCATCCACATAGACCTGTCTGATCATGGCATTTACCAGTGTCTCTGCGATTAATTGGGGATCATAGCCGGCTGCAATTATTTCTTCACGCCCGGTGATCTTTACCCCTTCTACATACTCCATTACCAAAACACGCTGCTTTGTATAATCCCAAAATATATCCGGTATGTATATCCTGGTATCCTCTTGCATATTCTTTTTTAAAATCTCCGCATTTCTTCCCTCTAAACTAAAATCAAGTTCCTCTAATAATGATATGCGGAATTCCGTCAACATACCCGTAATATTTTGAAGTTTTCCCAGTTGTGTTCTTTGCTCAATAATTTTGGCTATATCCCCGAGAATCTCTAAATCAACTTTGATGAGGCGGGCAATACCCGGCCTTTGTATCTTAACCACTACATCTTCACCGGAAACCAATTTGGCGCGATGTACCTGTCCAATAGATGCGGATGCCAAAGCCCGGGGATCGAACTCAGCAAAAACATCACTTATAGGGCGCCCCACTTCCTGCAAAATAATACTCTCTATCTCTGCCATAGGTACAGGAGTTACTCTATCTTGTAGTCTAGCTAATTCCTGAAGATATTCCTGTGGCAGCAGATCTGCTCTGGTGCTGAGCAGTTGTCCGAGCTTGATAAAGGTTGGCCCCAGCTCTTTCAGGACCTGGGTGATCCTTCCGGGCAGGTTAGACATTTCCTGTTCCTGAGAGGGTTTACCCCTTCTGAAACGATGATAAAGAGTTTGTCCTGGCAGGTCGAGTCTTTCAATAAGAAAACTGAAGCCGTTCTTCACGAGAATATTCAGCATCTCTTGATAACGGCGTACATGTCTGTAGTGATATAAAAAACCCCTGGTTCTGCCAGTCACCTGTACATCTCCTAATACAATTCTTTTATCTGAGGGGACATAGGATAATAGCAGAGACCCACAGTGCCGGGCCCTATATGTGCACCAATAACCGGTCCCACTGGGCAGATTTCAAGTTCAAACTCCGGGTAAAGTTCATGTACACGATCAGCTAAGTCCTGTCCCGCTTTCCTTGCCCCCACCTCAACAACTGCAACCCTAAAATAAGGAGACTTGGCATATGCCTTGCCCATCTCACTGATTATTTTTTGCAGGCCTTTCTCCCGGGTACGCACTTTTTCGTAAACATCGATTATGCAGTTTTTTTTGCGGTTAAAATATAGAATCGGTTTGATCTGGAGCAGTGTTCCTACTAAAGCAGCAGCCCCGCCGATCCTTCCTCCCCTGCGCAGATATTCCAGTGTATCCGGTAAGTAAAGAAGAGTATTGTGATCAGCAATATGTTGAATAACTTTAAGAACCTCATCTCTCGTCAGACCCTTGGCAACTGCCCGCACCGCAGCATCGAGAATTAGATACTCAGAAACAGCTGTACCGTTAGAATCTATCACAGTGATATCCAGGTGTGGCAGCATCCGTGCGGCAGCGAGCGCAGTTTCAACTGTTCCACTGATACCCCCTGTAATATGGATAGAAAAAATACTGTCTACACGCTCGCCAAGCTTTTGGTAACCTTTAAAAATTCACCCAGGGGCGGCTGTGATGTTGTAGGTAGATAGGTCACCTGGCGGAGTCTGTCGTAAAATTCATCAAAATTTACATATAGACCCGCTTCAGGAAAACTCTCCCCCTCAAAATTAACAATCAATGATACCACTTCAATTTGATGCTTTTCAATGAAGGCAGGGTGAAGATAAGCAGTACTGTCAGTTACAAAACCTATTATCCCCATAGCTAACCCCCATTATAATTATTTCCTCAACGATTTCCCTATAATTATACTTGTGTCTATATTTTACCACATTTATTACATAAAAGCATAAAGGTGTTTGATTCCATATGAGATTCTGTAGGGAACCGCAGTTCAAGGAGATGAATAACTGTCCACCACAGCCAACATGATTTATAACGTCCAAAAACTATGGACACCAAACGGTCAACAAATCGCATGTTTGCAAACACACAAAAAGGCTTCCAGTCAAAAACACTGGAAGCCTTGGTATCACTGGTGCGGCTGAGAGGATTTGAACCTCCACGAGCTTAAGTGCCCACTAGAGCCTGAGTCTAGCGCGTCTGCCAATTCCGCCACAGCCGCTTATTGCACGTATAAAAAGATAACATGTTTGCTTTAACCTGTCAAGAAGCATTTTAGTCGTTTGTATTTTAGTCGTTGGTTGTTGGTGATTAGTAGTCGATGGGTTAAGCTCGGAGTTCGGTCAAGACGTGGTGTAACACAAATTGCCTGCTTCCTAAATAACGATCTATCGATTTAAAGGTACTCCCTGGACACCTCGGACCTCCGACTTCTGGTCTCCGGCTTCTGCTTTTCAGGTTGGTAGTTGGAAAAGATGGTTCACCATACCGTATGCTAAAGTTAGGTACTGTTGATAATCGGATGGAATAGTGCAAAAAATGCTTATTTTGGTTTAGAAGCGTATTTAATAGATAGTAATACGCGGTTAAATCAGTCAAAAATAAAGAAAAAATATAGAAAAATGGAATATTAATTGGCATGATAATTTGGACTTTTTCTGCGCATACTTTACTAACAAATGAAGTTGTCAGTAAGGAGGTCAACTTTCAATTATGAAAAAACTCACACAGGCCTTTGTTCTGGCTATCATCTTGGTTTGAGCTCTGCCTTTGGCAGCTTGGTCATCTGCGCTGCCACAGGAGTTTGCCTCAAGTGAAACAGACGCATTCGCCTGGGTTCAAAGTGAGCGACTGGAAACGACCCTGACAGTAACAGTAACTGCCTACTGTCCCTGCCCAATCTGCTGCGGTAAAAGTGATGGAATTACAAGCAGCGGTACACTGGCAAAAAAACAACAAACAATTGCAGTTGATCCTGATGTAATTCCTATAGGCAGCGAAGTATACCTGGAAGGGTTAGGTACATTTATTGCAGAAGACACCGGAGGCGCCATTAAGGGAAACCGCATTGACATTTTTATGGAAGATCATAACCAGGCTCTACTGTTCGGTATACAGGAAATAAAAGCCTATTTATCCAAAGGAAGGGTTTAACAAAAGGCCTCCCTTCCGGAGGCCTTTTCCTATATTTTTCAACTGTTTTTCATCTTTAGATTTTATTATTAAATATTTTCCTGGCAGTAGAAATTGTATGCTCAAGATCCTCTTCTGTGTGAGCAATAGAAAGAAAAAGCGCTTCAAACTGTGATGGTGGCAAATAGATTCCCTCTGCCAGCATCTTCCCAAAAAATTTTTTATAATATTCTTCGTCAGCAGTTACTGCATCATCCAGGTCGGTAACACCGGAACCGGTAAAGAAGAGTGAGAGCAGTGACCCCGCCCTGTTTACCTGCAGGGGAATTCCGGCGTCCTCTGCTGCCTGCAGCAGTTCTGTCTCCAGATATACAGCTTTCTTTTCAAGCTCTTTGTAAATGCCGGGATTTCCCGCAGCAAGATACTGTAGGGTGGTTATTCCCGCCTGGACAGCAAGGGGATTCCCGGAAAGTGTGCCTGCCTGGTAAACCGGCCCCTCCGGTGCCACCATCTCCATGATCTCTTTACTGCCCCCATAGGCTCCCACAGGTAACCCGCCCCCAATAATTTTACCGAGGCAGGTCAGATCAGGCTCAATTCCGTAAAAGCCCTGGGCGCCATTGTAGGCCAGGCGAAAACCGGTGATCACCTCATCAAAGATCAAGAGGCTCGATGCTTTTGTGGTAACCTCTCGCAGTGTCTCCAGAAATCCCTGCTTTGGAGGAACCACCCCCATGTTGGCAGCAACAGGCTCCACAATGACCGCCGCAATTTTGTCCCCCTCCTTCTGGAAGGCCCTGCGTACAGCAGCGGCGTCATTGTAGGGCAAAATCTCAGTCAGGCTTCCGATCTCCTCCGGCACCCCAGGACTGGAAGGCACTCCCATGGTGAGAGCACCCGAACCCGCCTGCACCAGAAAACCATCAGCATGTCCATGATAGCAGCCCGCAAATTTGACAATTTTTTTGCGTCCTGTAAAGCTCGCGCCACTCTAACAGCACTCATGCAGCCTCAGTGCCGGAATTGACCAGGCGCACCTTCTCTATGGAAGGAACGGCATTGACGATAAGGTTTGTGAGTGTAATTTCTCGTTCGGTCGGCGCACCGAAACTCGTTCCTTGCTCCAAAACTTTTCTAAGGGAAGCTGTGACATCCGGGTGAAGATGACCCAAAATCAGTGGCCCCCAGGAGCAGACATAATCTATGTACTCGTTCCCATCCACATCATATACATGAGAAGCTTTCCCCCTGGAGAAAAATAAGGGATCCCCTCCCACAGCATTAAAAGCCCTGACCGGGCTGTTGACACCCCCTGGCATATACTGGCAGGCTTTCTGAAAAAGAAGCTTTGAGTTAGTCATCGAAGTCATATGGATAGACACCTCCTGCTTATGCTGTATACCTTATAAATCATACGATACACTGGTTTTTTTAAATTCGACGGTGCTGAAGATGATCTGGTAATCTTCAAGACCGGTTTCCAAAGATATTTCCTTGATCTTTTCCAGACACTTTTCTCTTGTTGGGGCGTGTACCATGGTAAAGATATTGTAAGCCCAATCCTCCGGCACCTGCCGTTGATAACAATGTGTTACTTCTGGAAAAGAACTCATTTTCCTACCCATCTCCTGAACTCGTTCCTCAGGCACAGCCCACATGATCATGGCATTAGCGGCAAAACCCAGTGCACGATGCCCCAGAGACGCTCCTACCCTCCTGATCACACCCTTTTTCAGGAAGGAGTTGATTATCGATATCACTTCCTCCTCTTGCAGGCCGATCTGCTGAGCAATGGCATCAAATGGCCTGTTGTCCAGGGGAAGGTCATTCTGTAAGGCTTTCAGTACAGCTTCTTCTTTTTTGGAAAACACTGGTCAGCTCCTCTCTGGAAAATTTAACAGCGATCTTGAAAAGATCCTGGGAGGGCAGGCTGTGAAATTCCTTCAGCCCCGTACGCTCCTGAATCTCTCTCACCACCTGTTCAAGTTTCCCCGGAGAGGAAGCAGTTACTGTAAACCAGAGGTTATAATTGTGCTCCCTCAGGTAATTGTGTGTAACACCATTATAAGAATTAATAATTTCTACTACTTTTTGAAGTTGCTCTTGGGGAACTTTAGCAGCACAAAGTGTACTTGCATAACCAAGTCGCCGGGAATCAAAGATTCCTCCCAGGCGGCGAATAAGTCCATTTTCCTTCAGCCAGCGCAGAGTTTTAAAAATCTCCTGTTCGGAAACAGCCAGCTCTTCAGCTATAACGCTGTATGGCCTCTTTACCACAGGCAGTCCCTCCTGCAGGCGAAGGAGCAATTCTATGGCAAGAGGATACATTTTTATCTCCTCTTGGGAACCATAAAGACAACTGGGGTCACCGGCCATGAAGTTTCCCTCGCTGCCGGCAAAGGCTCGCGCCCGGCAGCCGCCACAGGTACCCCGATACTTACAAACACTGCAGTATCCTCCATATTTCTGTGTACGCAGTTTCAACAAAACCGGATCTTTGCTCCAGATTTCAGAAAATGGTGTTTCTCGCACACTGCCAATTTTCAAATCCATGTATGGGCAGGGGTAGACATCCCCCTGGGGACCAATGATACAGTAGGAAATACCCGCCAGGCACCCTCTGCTAAAGCGGTTTGGCACTTTCAATTGTCGCGCAATTCTCATAAACTGCGGGGCACAGGTGGGTTTGATCTCCAAGGGCAACTGCTTTTGTCAGGGAGATCAGTCGTTCCAACAGACTTTCCATCTGTTCCGATGTGATGGTTTCTTCGATAATTTCTTTACCTCTCCCAGTAGGGACATAAAAGAAAACGTGGTGGCCGCGCCCTCCTGCCTGGATGGCGAAATCTGTTATTTTCTCGATATCTGAGTAATTCCAGGGAAAGACTGTTGTATGGATCTGGAAGGGAAGTCCCCCCTCATGGCAGTTGATGATCCCCTGATGTGTCGCCTCCCAGGCCCCCATAACACCACGGAAGCGGTCATGCTTCTCAGGCTCAATACTGTCAACACTAATCCCTACCGCTGCTGCTCCTGCTTCCTTGAACTGCTGTACCTTTTCCTTTGTTAGAAGTGTGCCATTGGTGCCCAGCACAGGACGCAGCCCCAAGGATTTTGCTCTGGCAATCAGATCGCAGAGGTCAGGGCGCAGGATAGGCTCGCCACCGCTGAACACAATGATCTTAAAGCCGGCTTTCTTGACTTCCTCAAGCAGCCTGTATCCCTCAGTGGTTGACAGTTCCTCCGGTGCTTCCCTCCCGGCATCGCGGTAACAGTGGGGGCATTTCAAATTACAGGCATTCGTAGTATTCCATGAAACAAGCACTCTCAATCCTCCTGAAGCCAGCGGGCAATATCCCTGGCGTGATAGGTGATGATCAGATCTGCACCCGCCCTTTTGATCCCGGTCATGGTCTCCATCACAACCATTTTTTCGTCGATCCATCCCTGGGCCGCGGCTGCTTTGACCATGGCATATTCACCGCTGACATTATAGGCAGCCACCGGGCAGAGAACTCGCTCCCTAACCTCACGGATAATATCCAGGTAAGCCAATGCCGGTTTGATCATCACCAAATCAGCACCCTCCGCCAAATCAAGTAAAACCTCTTCCATGGCCTCTCTGCGGTTAGCGGGGTTCATCTGATAAGAGCGCCGGTCACCGAATGATGGAGCAGACCCCGCTGCTTCTCTGAAAGGTCCATAGAAGGCAGAGGCAAATTTGGCTGCATATGATAAAATCCCCACATGGGAAAATCCATTTTCATCGAGCTGATCCCTGATCACCTTTACCCGGCCATCCATCATATCAGATGGTGCAACCAGGTCGGCACCCGCTTGAGCATGGGAAAGAGCTGTCTGGGCCAGTAGATGAAGGGTTTCATCGTTGAGAATGACACCATCTTTGACAACACCGCAGTGCCCATGGCTGGTATAGCCACAGAGGCAGACATCGGTGATCACCACCAGTTCCGGAAAACGCTCCTTCAATAATCCTACCGCTTTCTGGACAATACCCTCAGCATCATATGCCGCTGCTGCCAGTTCATCCTTACTCTCCGTGACCCCGAAAAGCAGCACAGCAAGAATACCCTCTTGTCGGGCTCTGGCCACCTCTTCCAAAAGCAGATCCACTGACAGGCGGTATACCCCAGGCATGGCTTCTATGGGTTCGCGTTTATTGGCACCCGCACACACAAAGAGGGGATAGATCAAATCCTCAATATGAATTCTTGTTTCCTGGAGAAGCTCCCTGATGGCAGGAGTGCTCCTCCTGCGCCGCAGGCGCAGTTGTGGGTAATGCATTGCTCAAACCGCCTCCTTTATGTATCCCGCGTGCACCGGGGACAATCCCCACTGCACGGGTCGCTTTGTTACTCCCTGCCGATTTCCTCATTGGATAGGTAGCAAACGGGGTCTTCACCCCAAATATCGTCGTTTACAGCTTCAGCCCTGATGCGGCAGCCTCCGCAAAGGGAGTTATGCTTGCACTCCCCACACTTTCCTTTCAAATGTGCCTCTTTGTTGCGAAGGGCTTTCAACAGTTGATTATTTTCATCGTACCAGATCTCACGAAAAGACTGCTCCGGTACCTTGCCCAGAGAGCTTGACCGCCAGAATTGGCAGGGATAAACATACCCCTGTGGGTCGATATTGGCTATTTTTACTCCGGCAGAGCACCCACCGTGGAATTCCAACAACTGTTCCACCTCCTGGGCTCGCTCCGGAAGATTCTCCTTGACCCAACGGTAGAGATAGATTCCATCCGCGTGGTGATCTGTCGTCAATATCTCTACTTCTGTTCCTTCTTTGTGGAACTCAATTGCTTTCTGAATCAGGTAGTCCACCAGTTCTCTTTTTTCCTGGATCGTGAGATCTATTGAAGCGAGATCCCGGCCGCGCCCGGCGTAAACCAGGTGATATAGACAAAAACGCGGTATTTTTTCGTTTTTGACGAGATCAAAGATCAAGGGGAGATCCTGGATATTATTTTTATTGACCGTAAAACGGATCCCTGTTTTCAACCCCGCTTCTTTGGCATTACGAAGGCCATTGAGGGTTTTTTCAAAGGCTCCTGATACCCCGCGAAAGGCATCATGAACAGATGGCCCCCCATCAAGACTCACCCCGACATAGGCAAATCCGCAGGAATTCAACCTCCTGGCTGCATCTGGGGTGATTAAAATGCCATTTGTGGAAAGGGCTGTCCTGATCCCCTGGGACCGTGCATGCTCTGCCAGTTCCCAGAGGCCGGCATACAGCAAGGGCTCTCCTCCTGAAAAGATGATCACCGGAGTTTTCATCTCACCGAATTCCGTAATCAACTGCAGTGCCTCAGCTGTTGATAATTCCTCACCCTGAGAGCTGGGAGAGGCCTCCAGGTAGCAGTGTCGACAGTGGAGATTGCACTTCCAGGTTAAATTCCAGACAACAATGGGTCTGCTGGCAGTGGAAAACTGGAGAAGGTGCGGAGGCACCGCCCCGCAGTTTGCGGCGCGAACCGCAGCTGCCACTGTTGCCTTACCGGTCAACAGTTTGGTAAAACCGATCATTATTTCTCACCTCTTTGCATCATCAATAATCGCAGCCAGAAGACCTGCACCGGTAAACTCCCTGGCTACTATATGTACAGGCAGTCCTAATTCTCGAGCAGTTGCCGCGGTTACAGGTCCGATGCAGGCAACACGGCATTCACCGGGAAGGGGACTAATTTTTTCGCTGTTGCAAAGACTTACATAGCTCCTTACAGTAGAAGAGCTGGTAAATGTCAGGTAATCCACACTTGCGTCTTTCATGAAACCGGCCATCCATTCCCTACTCTTCAGTGCAGGGACAGCCCTATAAAGGGGGAGGATGTCCACTTGAACCCCTTGAGCAGTCAGACCTTCCGGCAGAACATCCCGCGCTCCCTGGGCGCGGGGGATCAAAACCTTAGTTCCAGGAGGAGTTAGGTGTTTCAGCTCCTCCAGAAGTGACTCTGCCTGATATTTTTTCGGTATTATATCTACATTCAGTCCGTATTGCTCCAAAGATGCCGCTGTTGCGGGGCCGATAGCTGCCAGTTTACCCCTCAGGCAGCGCACATCTATTTTATTTGCCCGCAGTTGTTCAAGAAAAAAGAAGACCCCATTGGCACTGGTGAAAATAAGCCAATCATATGTGGGAAGTTGAGAAAAATCCAAACCACAATCAGCTGTTGCCTCCAATTCTATTGCCGGAAGGCACAGGGGTTCTCCGCCCTGCAAAATAATCTCCTGAGCCAGTTCACGGGCCTGGTGCCGCGGGCGAGTAATCAAGATCCTTTTGCCAAAAAGGGGCTGTTTTTCTCGCCACATCAGTTTTTCCCTGAGTGTCACCACATTCCCTACCACAAAAAGCGGGAGGCCCACACTCAGCATCCCTGGCGAGGTCTTCAATATTGGCCAGGGTTCCTACAACTGTTTGCTGCTCTCGCCCTGGTCCCCCAGCGGATCAACGCTGCAGGGTTCC
>NZ_CDRZ01000260.1 GCF_000946815.1 Syntrophaceticus schinkii
GTTGGTGGCGGTGACGGTGTTTTTGTTTTTTGGTTGCCGGTATTGCTGCTTGTTTTCTGGTGTCTTAGTACTGTTTGTTGCTGGCGTGTTACTGTTTGCAGTACTTTTTCGGTTTCTTTTGTTTTCTTGAAGCGGCTTCTTTCTTTTTCAAGGCTCTTTTTGTTTGGTCTCTGCTGGTTCTGGTTTCTGGTTTTAGCTCCATAATATCTGAAGCGTCTTCGGATTCACTGCTTTGTAATGTAATATTTTTGTCGGGTTTTTTATCGTTTGTGAGTTTGCATTCAGCTTGCAGTGGGGCATACCTTAATGTAATAAATAATAGACCAATAAACATTACAGCTGCCAGTGCGGTTAGTATTCTTTTTTTTCTTCTTTGGCATAACTGTTCATCATCCTTTCTGGTTTTTTTAAGTTTGTTTTTTTAAATAACAATAAAATACTTACAAGCGAACAACTTTATGTTATATCCGGCTGGTAGGTGCTGCTGTTTGTAAACTGCTGAAAATGCAGTTTTAATAAGTATGCACTACAGCTGGATTTTAGCTTTTGGTTGTAATTATCTATTATACCAGGTCTTGTATATATATAACATATGTAAGGGATGTAATAAAATAAAAAACCCCTGCTCTATCTGATAGAACAGGGATACAAATTGTATCTGGAAGAGGCTTGGCCGATGAAGGCCTGGTGTCGTTTCAGGTGTTGAGGTAGATGTCAACTGTGGGTCCCAGTATTATAGGCCTGGGTGCTGGTATTTTTGACATACTCCCCATGCCTAAAGGCAGAAAATTCTGCTTCATCGAAGGATGCCCGGGGGATGCCCGGGGGATGATCTATATCAGGCAAAAGCCCCGCAAACATACCTAGGAAGAACTCTTCAAGCGGCGATCCTGTCAACTGGCCTATAACTGCTCCAATAAAGGCTCCCGCAGCAGCATGAGTTTTGCCGGTCAAACTGTTTTCACTCCTTTCGCTCTGTTATAAATACGGCCGAGAAGCTGCAGCAACATCTCCGGCCTGCATGTTAGACTTAATTTTCACCAGCAACCTGAAATTCTCCTGCTAGAGTATGCTCTTCCCGATTCGATGCTAACGGCAGTATTAATTGACGGTTAACTCGCCACGCCCCACATCCTCAACATGAACAATAACAAAAACTAAACCCCACACCTGCTTGCAAGGGATGTTATATTAACGCTTACATTACCCCTACAGCACTTCACAGTAAGTACATGGGTAACTCTAACGGCATAAAGGCTCTTATTATCCCGTTAGCTGGTATTCGAGAAAATGCGGGTGGTAACTGGTACCGTTGCGAGGGGAGGTGCTTTTTCCCCCGAGCTTGCTACTGTAGATCGCGGGGACGGTTCTTGTGATCTTCTCCCACAGTTTAAACCGATCTTCCTAGACCTGTCCCGGAAAGAAACTTACATTTACCTGTTGTCTGGTTTTTTTATGATATCGGATTTGATTACACATTCGACAAAATGCGGGTGGTAACCGGTAAAAACCCAATGCAGGTGGTACACCAAACCGCCCTACCATTCGTTTACATTATCCAGTATAATAAACTGCAAAGGACAGAAATTATTAAAACGAAACAAAAATTTAGACACTAAAAGGAGGCAATTTAATGGCCGTCTCCCGTGTTAAGAAAGTAATTGAGGAAATCAAAAAGTTTACGGCAACAGAAAAAATTGAGTTCTTTCGCAGTCTTATTGCCGAAGGGATTTTGGATAATAAGGATGAATTTAGTGAAGAAGAGATAGCTGATATTAGAGCCGCTCTGCGAGAAGTAGCCCGCGGAGAATGGGTTGATTTCGATGAGTTCAGAAAATCCCAAAACCTATAAACTCCGCCTGTCAAACAGAGCAGCTAAGTATTTATCCCGCCTTGATAAAACAACAACCAGTCGAATACTTGATAAACTCGAACATTTAAAAGTTGATCCCTATCATTCAGTAGGCACCAAAAAGCTTTCCGGTAAATTAACAGGTCTCTTCCGTTTACGCATCGGAAATTATCGTGCAGTATACCAGATCAATGATGATTGTTTTATTGTCACAATTTTGGTCATTGGGCCTCGGGTTAATATTTATGATCACTTATCATGAAAGTGTAACGTAACCCGACATTCAGTTAGTGCAATAACAATATCATAGGCTTTTCTGAGCAGTGCTTTGGAGTCATTTTCCAGCTCGCAATATTCCTTGATAAAATCTGAAGTCATTTGTGCATTGCAGCTGATGCCATTAATATTTTTATACCTTAACCTCTGTATTTTTCTTGCCGCTTCTACCCTTTCCCTTAATTCCCTTGAAGGTATTCCTTTTTTATCTTCTGTTAATTCAATAAAATCTACTGGAACTCCGCCGCGGAAAACAAGTTTAGCGTTGGAAAGCGAAACAAAAAAGGCCAGGTGAACTACGTTAAGTAGCAACCACTGCGCATCGCTGGCCATATTTCACATTATTCCGTTCGTTGGTATTCGACAAAATGCGGGTGGTAAACGGTACCCTTGCGAGGGGGGCTCTTTTTCCCCCGAGCTTGCTATTCGCTATCCGGAAAAGTGCAGGGAATTTTATTTCGCCTAACAGGACATACTTGCTTACTTCCTTTCCGATGGCAGCCAACACATATAAAGCTGCAGAGTATTCAACATCATTCCCCTGTCCTGTTCGCATAATTAGACTTTTAAAAAATTCCTGGTGCTCTTTGCTTTTGAAATACACAAACTCACCCCCATATTTTACTATTGTTCACATTAAAAGGCGAGAGTTATGCAACATAACTCTCGCCTTTCTTGCTTCTCTCAGGTCCTAAAACTTTCAACTACAAGTCTAAACTTAATTTTATTGCCTTATCCACTTCATCCATTCTCTCATCAGAGAGACAGCCAAGCTTATTCACCAGTCTTGTCTTATCTATGGTAAGGATCTGCGCCAAATTAACTGCACTCTCTTTATCTAAACCGCTTTCACCTATGCTTAAACGAACCATAAACGGATAGATTTTGTTAACTGTAGTTGTTATAGCAGCTATAATCGTCGTACTACCATGGCTGTTGCCTACATTATTTTGAATAACAACGGATGGTCTGCAGCCCGCTTGCTCACTTCCCCGCGCAGGATTGAAATTCACAAGAAATACATCACCACGTTTAATGTTCATGATAATCGCTATTCACCACCTCTTGCTGCGCTGGCATAAAAGCTTCAACTTCGCCTTTGCTAGTCTCCGAAAGGGCAACATAGCCTTCTTCCATTTCTCTCTCGATCTCTTCTTGTTCTACCTGTCGCAATAATTCAGCTAACGCACCGCTTCTTGTTGTTCCCCATTTCCGCGCAAACCTATCAAGCAAAGCTAGTAAAGAAGGGTGAAGACTAACCGTTACTTTCGCGTTCATAGTGGTCACCTCCTGGCATAAGAATATCATACCATGAGGATGACTGTCAATCTTACCATGTATCATATGCCATCCAACTTAATCGTTACAAGTTGAGCTGAATAGTTTTTATGAGAACGTATTGAAGACGAAACGCAGAAAAGTGATGGGTAAATATAATCCAAATCATAAGCGATGCTTGTAATTTATTACATATTAGCTTGATGACATTGGGTAAACGGTACCTTTGCGAGGGGGGCTCTTTTTCCCCCGAGCTTGCTAGTACCGTTGCGAGGGGGCGCTTTTCTCCCCGAGCTTGCTAGGCTTAGGGTTAGAAATGCCTATCTCATTAACTGCAGATTCAATATTAACGAACACCCCGTCATCGCTTTAGCTAAAGAGTAGCCTGCTCCGCCCATGGCCAGCATTACTAATGCAATCCACAGCCCGGGTTCAATAAGCGTAAGGCCTCTCTTATCAATAAATATAGATTTTATCTTGCTAAGCAAAGAAACCACACCTCCTGCTATTCCTACGGGCAACATCGTGGGTAACGGACACTATAGACATGTCCGTTTGGCCGCCAACAAGTGGTTGGAAACAGTGATCAATCAGGTCAAAACTAACCTGGATGAATTTCTTTACCTGGTAGTCCAACAGCTGTACCCTATAAGATGCTGAAACAAGACAAATAAGACTGTATTATAAACAAGATACGGATTTCAAAACATCCTATCGGAAACAGGGTGGTGGTTAATGTTACTCATTTTCCGGGTAATTAGCGGATAAAAAAGCAGTAGGGTAAATGTGATTAGGATATTTGGATACATCTGGTTATTAATACGGATTCAGGTACTGTTGACCACTGTGAAGCTATTTACTTGCAGATGCGCTTGCCGTTAATATTAGAGACATCCTAGGTAATGCATCTTCAATAGGATCTAACTATTACAGCTGCAGCAGATATCATTTAATTGGAAAGGGCTGGTATGCCGAAATAATTAACCTATTAGGTTAATATAAATTGCCCATTAGGGAATGATACTATATAATGAAATTGAGATTTAAGAACAGAATCAAAAAACAGTGCGAAAACCCCCAAAGGGCACAGCTTGATTTTGGTTCGAGAATGGGAAATATGCTAACACAAAGAGTAGGCGAGCTAGCGGCCGCAACTAGCTTATTGGACATTAAGCACATTCCCGCCGCCAGATTACATAGGTTGAAAGGGGCTAGGGCAGATGAGTTTGCTGTAGATTTAGTCCACCCCTATAGACTTGTTTTTAGGCCTATTTTACAAGAAGGTGTCGATATTTTTGATTTGGAAAGTATTAATATTATACGGATTGAGGAGGTGACGGATTACCATGGTAAACAAAAAAGATAATGCCAAGTTTATGCCTGCTGTTGCTATTCCGCCTGGGAAAACAATTAGGGAGAATATGAAGTATTTGGGTATGAACCAAAAAGAACTAGCCCTAAGGCTTGGAATAACCACCAAGCATCTGAGCAATGTCATAAATGGTAACGATCCCATCACCTATGAAACCGCTTTAAAACTGGAAACAGTGCTTGGACCTAAGGCGCAGTTTTGGATGAACTTAGAAACGAATTATCAGTTGACCAAGGCAAGGTTAAAAAGGGAGGCAGACCTGGAAGCTGATTTAGAAATCCTTAAAGGTGTACCCTATAAAAGCATGAGTGATTTCGGCTGGGTGCCGGCAACAGATAATCGCCAAGAGAGGATTAATAACCTAAGGGGTTTTTTCGGGGTGGCAAGTTTAAAAGCTGTGCCGAAGACCATGAATGCCATGCTTAGAAAACATAAACAAATTAAGGGGATTTCCGATCTAGGGGTAATGGCGTGGTTAAGGAAGGCCGAAATTGACGGGCTTGTAGTGAAGGTTAAAAAATTTAACCGCACCAAACTAAAAAAGTATATACCTAAATTTAGGGAGCTAACATTAAAAAGCCCTGAAGAGTTTCTTCCAAAGGTGCAAAAATTATGCGCGGAGTGTGGTGTGGCTCTGGTATTAGTCCCATCGCTACCTAAGACATATATATGCGGTGCGACTTTTTGGCGCAGGGATAATCCTATCCTAGCGTTAAGTGTAAGGGGAAAGCGGGCCGATATATTTTGGTTTACTTTTTTCCATGAACTGGCACACCTTATTAACCACTACCGAAAAATATCTTGTGTTAGCTATGAAGATAACGGGTATGAGGATGAGGCGGACGAAAAGGCCGGCGGCTATTTAATTCCCGACGGGCAATACCGGAAATTTATAAGGGAATTTGACTATAAGGACAAAAGTGTAATTAGGAAATACGCCTATAGTATTGGAATAGCGCCGTGTATACTGGTCGGCAGATTACTTCATGATAATCTCATTGATTATGCTAATTATAGTGATTTAAGGCCACCTTTTGAAATAGGATATTGATTAGCAGTGAAATAGTATCCCGTCCCAGGCCACAGCCGATTTAACGAAAGCGAAGTGGCAACCGCGCCGTCCATCTTCTTTGTTAATTTTTCCTAGTCGGGCATGATGTTCCCCAAGGATTGGTCTTAATGAAGATGTTATCCACATCAAAGGTGCCAGGCCGCAGTTCATCAAAGCGGCGCTTGTTTCTAGATAACTCCGCAAAGAACATCAGGAGATCATCATTCACACTGGACAGCATTATAACCGTGAGCTTTCAGATATTTTCTTTGATGAAATGAACATACCCCAACCGGATTACAACTTAGGGATTGGGTCTGATACACATGCCCGGCTACGTTGTTCCTCTATTGCCCAAAATCTGCTTGCATAATCTAATCATAATTTGACCGCGCAAATCGTCGTTCCCAACCTTTTCAAATTGAGCAAGCATATAGTTTAGAGCTTTTTCACCTTCTTTTAAAATATCTCCATATTCATCCTAATGGGCAGCAGGTAGAGATTATAAAAGCTTTGTTAAGTCCCGGCGATTGTAAAGAATACGGCGCACTTCCATTACATCATCGATGACAACATAAAAAACGGTGAAGTTTTTGATCCGTATGCGGTAGTAAGGATATTCACGTTCCTTTACAGATTTATAAGGTTCAAAAGATTCAGCATTAGGTAGCCGGTTATAAATGGCAGCTTCTATAGCATCAACTAGATCATTGGCAGCAGTTGGATTTTTAAGTTTGAAAGTAATATAGTCTATGATTTCATTTAAATCTTCCTCAAAAAGAGGCAAAACTTGCAGTTTGTATTCTTTCTTACTCATTGATGCGCTTCTTTACTCTGGTAAAAACCTCCTTGCCGGTGTAGCGAGTATCACTTAACTGGGCAGCTTTATCAGCTTCATCAAGCTTCAATTCCAAGCTGTCTGTTAGAACGGCATACTGTTCGATGCTTAAAAGAACCATAGAACCATAACCGTTTTTGGTTAAGAAAACAGGCTCGCTGCTTTCAATAACAAGTTTCTCAATTTCAGGAAATTTATTTCTTAAATCAGAAACAGGCCTAATATTAATCATGGCAACCTCCCTTTAGACTTTGCTTATCATTATTATATCATGATATTATCAAGGCAACAATAAGATATGCTTTGATGGTAGGATGTCCCCTTCAGCTTTAAACTTTATGCTTTTGCTGATATAACCGTGCATTCTTCATTGTTATAACAGTGCTTTAAACTTCTTTCTCTATTCCTAAATCAATGTTTCTTCATTGACTTTTATTCCGTCCTGTAGGCGGTTCATATAACCCAACATCTGTCCATCGATGGCCAGCTTTTCATTACTTGAAGCCAAATAACTGTCTAAAGTGCCAGCTCCGAAAATAATATCTATACCGGACAAGGTAGCAAACATTGCTCCCATAGCAGTCTTAAAACCTGCCTGATAGAAGGCGCAATATAGAAAAAGAAATGGCCTCTTTAACTCCCCTGTTCACTCATTTCAACTACAAAGAGGTCGACGAACAGGGCATGGAGTGGCCATAACTGCTACGGCCATGCGGCAATAAGGTGCCAGGCACCATCAGTTGAATTTTTGAAACCTTCTGGTGCAGGATACGCAGATAAAGTAGAAGGCAAATCAGAAGAAGCGCCCGATCCAGCAAAACATACATCGGGTAGGGATATTACCCCACCCGATTTTTTCTGGTGACAGTCACTCTCGGGGAATTGAATCTTTGTGATTTTCTCATAAGTCGTTCAGAACATCCTCTCTTCTCCATATCCCTCAAACAAATGAGAACCCCTCTCCCTTGCGTCCAGGTATGTATTACAACCGTGACGAGAAACATACTGGAGGAAGTATTGCAACCCACGGGTCAATATCTATCCCCTCACTGAGGTATTAAAAAAGAAGGATAAAAACTACAAGAAGGGAGCAAAAAGAACGTCCCCTTGCTTTCCTTAGATAAACCGCTCCGGGATACCAGACCCTCTTCTTTTTTAACAATATTACCCCTCCCTGCCCCTTATTCTGGTAAAGTTTAAGTTAAATATTATCATTTTATCATACTATTTACAACACAGAAAAACATACTTCGGGGGGGTAACCGGTACCTTTGCGAAGGGAGGGGGTTTTCTCCCCGATGCTTGCTAGACAGCGATGAATTTTTAAGGTTGTCTCATTAACGAATCGCGCTGCCTGTGAACCTGACCGTCAAAGATCAGTAGGTGTCTGTGGTGAACAAGCCGGCCTATCATAGCTACAGTAATTTATTCATCGTAGAAAATCCCACCCAGCGCTTCATTTAAGGTTTATAAAAGGGGTAGAAATTTTAAGTATTCGGATTATCGTGGGGGAAAGTCATTATCATGAGGTAATGATTGCATCAACATAAATCGGATAATAGTATGGAAAGTGCAAAACTACTTGACACAAATTTTTTTATGGTTTACTATTACGTTAGACGTTATAACGTTTGGTGTAATAATTGAAAGGAGATGACAAAAGGCTTGTGAGTTCAACTGATCGATTTTCTGAACCAACATTGTTTATCTTAATTAGTTTAGCTGAGGGGAACAAACATGGTTATGCGATTATGGAAGATATTGAAGATTCATATGACATTAGAATTGGACCTGGGACCTTATATGGTGCTATTAGTCGCATGGAGAAATTAAAATTCATTGAGGCTATTCCTTCAGAAGGTAGAAGAAAGCCTTATCAGATTACTTCTGAAGGAAGAGAGTATCTACAAGAAAAATTAAAGGAAATCGAAACTGTTACCAAGATAGGATTTAAGAGGTTAGGTCTAATATGAAGTGGCTTATTCATTTGTATCCTAAAAAGTGGAGACAACGCTATGGAGATGAATTTTTATATATTTTGGAAAACAGGAATCTTTCTATTAAAGAGGTAATTGATGTATGTATCAATGCAATGGATGCAAGATTTTTAAATTTAGTGGAGGGGATTATTAATATGGATAAAAAAATTCGTGATGTTTTGCTTGGATCTGTTTTAAATCGTTTCTTGATCTTTGGTTCGGTAATATTTATAGTTACCTGAATTCCCTGTCAAATTATAACTAGGTTCATTCCAATTGCAAATTGAAGGCTGCAAGAATCTCTCTCTGCCGCTTGGTGACCTCGCTATGTTTATCTTTATACGTGCCGCTATAATGGATGGTCGTCAGCGACTCCATTTCTTTTAAAAGACATCTTGCTGTGTATGAGGCAAGCTCTTTTTGCTCTCGTAGGACGTTTCGTATTTGGGTTGGGACAGAATAATCATAGCGATGAATTGTATGAAGAGACGACCTTTCATCATCGGAGACCGGTGCACGCGAAGGCGTTTCATGTCGAGTTGATTCTTCAAGTCAGAGAAGCATTTTTCCACAACGTCCTTTTCTCTGTATATTTGTAACGCCTGCAACGTGTCTTTAATCCTTGTTGAGAGAATGGCCTGATAACCGACATATTCGTTTCTTGCTGCGGTTATGGCTTCCCAATCCATTTCAACCTGTAGACCTCTCTTTGGTGTCTTCTTGCAGTGGAAGAATTGTGTGTAATGCGGCTCATGGTCTTCCACGTGTTTTTCATTCTTCAATTCGTCCATCAGTTGCGCAATATAAAGATCAAATTTTACACGATCATCCGCCTGTTTATTCGGATCAAAATAGAGGTGCAGGTAGAGTCGGCGTCGACTTCCTGGCCAGTGATAGAGTTGGCTGTGTACATACACTACGCTATCCCCGACTTGGCGGAAACCGAGTGGGCTGTCAATTTCCTCTCGATGTTTATCGATCTCTTCTCTAACCCACTTTATGTGCGTAGGAACTCCTAAAGTGAAATGGTATTTTTTACTCAACAGCTTGTTAGTTCTCTTAAAAATCTGCTCATAGTTGCTTCACTTGGTACGCTTGCAATTACGCCAAATCCACATATGTATCGAAATACAGGGTCATTTTTTAGTCTTCTGACCAATGCAGCCATTGTCGGTATTTGCTCTATCTTTGCAGCTATTAATGCTTTTAATTTGTATTTAGCATTGTATCCTCGAGGTCCATTATGTTTTCTGGGTAGCCTGGATATTATTGGATTCAAATCAAGGGTGCTAAAAATCTTTTCCAGTCTAGTTTCAGGTTGCATTTTTAATGCATCTTCGAAGGAAATCAGGCACTGTTGTCGAATATACAAGGTAGCTTCATCCCTTTCCACTTTTGTTTTATTTGGTTTGATTTACCTTATAATTCGGCAAAAGTTGGGGTGAAGCCTTTATTATAGGCCTTCAAAGCTTGATTTCAATGAGTTTTTTAGAA
>NZ_CDRZ01000261.1 GCF_000946815.1 Syntrophaceticus schinkii
CACATACCGTATTTGCTAGCTCGGTAAGGCTTAGTTTCGGAAACATGCGTATTATTTCCTTAACATCTTGCAGTTCCTGTTCGGTGAAATATCTGCCGCTTACCAAGACTTGGTTGTCGTATTGTTTTGTCATAGTGCAGGCCCCCTTTGATAATAACCCACACTATTGTCTCATAATTAATTACCGCTGTCCAGTTCCTTTTTCGATAAAATATTTCTTCTAGTCTCTGGAAACCCTTGTCGGGCATAGTAGTTAGAGGCTATGCGTCAGTTCTGAGGTGTTGTATAAATTGACCAACAGTTCGGCATGACCAACTGGCGCAGTGATTAAAGTGCCCTATTCGTGTTGTATAAGAGTTATTTCGGGGTTAACACTGGGTGGGAGACATATCAATAAGACAATAAAGCAAGCAAAATGAGATGTGGGAAGTGGGAATAGATGTCGGAAACCGGAGGTCAGAGGTCAAAAAAAAAGATGGGGCATTGCATAATAGGGTAGGGGGGTATGGTATAATAGATAGTGGGGATGGTGCCGAATGGACGAATTAAAAAACAACTGTCTTAACTGTGGAAACAGCAAGAAAAAAAAGGTGGCAGGATGAGCAAACCGTCAAACAACTGGTTGCCAGGCTTAACCGTATTGAAGGACAGGTGCGGGGGATCAAGAGGATGATCGAAGAGGATGCTTACTGTGATGATGTCTTAAATCAAATTTCCTCTATCCAATCCGCACTCAACGGTGTGGCCAAACTGCTGCTGGAAAAACACATGAAGTCCTGTGTCAAGGATCAGCTTTTGGATGGCGATGAGCAGGTGATCGATGAGGTGCTGAAGACGATCTTCAAGATGATCAGGTAATTAATAAGGGGGTGTGAATTGACCGTGCCTGAAACTGAAAGCCAGACAGGAAAAAGGGCAGCAATAACAATACCCATTTCCGGCATGAACTGCGCGGCCTGTTCTGCCAGGGTAGAAAAGGGTTTGCATACTCTTCCCGGTGTTTTATCTGCAAACGTTAATTTGGTTATGGGCAAGGGGACTATAAACTATGACCCTGAGCAAATAGAACCCCGGCAAATGATTGAGCGGGTCAAGGAATTGGGATATAAAGTTTTAGAAGAGCAACAAGAGCTTTTGATCTCCGGAATGTCCTGTGCGGCGTGTTCTGCACGGGTTGAGAAAAGATTGAATTCGCTGCCGGGAGTGCAAAAGGCAGCGGTCAATCTGACCACTAATAAGGCGAGTATCAGCTTTATTCCTGGCATCATAACAGTTTCAGAGATAGAAAAGGCGGTGAAAGACCTGGGCTATGGTGTGCAAAAAGCCCGTGATCTTTCTCTCAGTGAAGCGGCCCAGGCAAGACAAAAGGAGAAGAACTGGCAGCTAACCAGGTTCATCATTGCAGTTCTCTTTACCCTTCCCCTTGCTGTGATGATGATCTCTTCACATGTAGGGCGCCACTTGATGATCAATCCCTGGGTGCAGCTGGCTTTAGCCACACCTGTTCAGTTTTTTGCCGGTTGGCCTTTTTACCGCGGAGCTTACCACTCATTGAAAACAGGCAGCGCCAACATGGATGTCCTGGTGGCATTAGGTACATCGGTCGCCTATTTCTACAGCCTGATCTCCCTTTTTGCCGGCTGGAATGTCTATTACTTTGAGTCGGCTGCCATGCTCATGACGATCATTTTACTGGGTAAGCTGCTGGAGGCTGTTGCCAGGGGAAAAACATCCGAGGCAATAGAGAAGTTGATGGGACTGCAGGCAAAAACCGCCCGGGTACTCCGGGATGGAGTGGAAATGGATATCCCCGTGGATGAAGTGCTAGTCGGTGCTTTTATTCTCGTGCGTCCAGGGGAGAGGGTTCCTGTGGACGGTGTTATCCAGGAGGGGAACACAAGTATCGATGAATCACTGCTCACCGGAGAAAGCCTGCCGGTGGAAAAGAAACCCGGGGATGATGTGGTGGGAGCCTCTATCAATAAATATGGGAGCTTCACTTTTCAGGCAACAAAGGTTGGTCAAGATACAGTTCTGGCACAGATCATTCGTATGGTGGAAGCCGCTCAGGGCTCTAAAGCCCCTATCCAGCGCCTGGCCGACCGGGTATCCAATATCTTTGTGCCCGCGATTATAGCCATTGCCCTGCTCACTTTCGGTGGCTGGTATATCAGCGGTGCTAATTTTGAAAGTTCCTTGATGCACATGGTCACGGTTTTGGTTGTTGCCTGCCCCTGTGCCCTGGGATTAGCCACACGACAGCGATCATGGTGGGAACCGGGGTAGGGGCTGAGAGAGGCATTTTAATCAAGGGTGGGGAACATCTGGAGCAAGCGGGAAAGATCGATGCCGTTGTCCTGGATAAAACCGGTACCATCACTGAAGGGGTCCCGGCGGTAACAGATATTTTTGCACTGGCTCCGCTCGATGAGAGAAAACTTTTGGGAATTATCGCCTCCGGGGAGAAAAAATCTGAACACCCCCTGGGCCAGGCTGTGGTTAAGCGGGCAGAGGAACTGGAAATACCGCTGGAAGCTGTCGATAATTTCGAAGCTCTACCTGGGCAGGGAATCAGATTCAACCTGATGAATGAGACCTGGCTGATCGGAAATGAGAAACTGGCAAGTTCGCTCGGTATAGATATATCCCCGCTGCTCCCGCAGAAAAATCGCTGGGAAGAAGAGGGTAAAACAGTGATCATTGCCATGAAAGGCAGCAGCTTGTCCGGTTTGGTAGCTATCGCTGATACGGTCAAAGAAAACGCCAGCCAGGCAATTTCAGAACTAAGGCAGATGGGTTTGGATATTTACATGCTGACCGGAGACCAGAAGAAGACTGCCAGGCTATCGCCGAGCAAGTCAACATACGACAAGGTTATTGCCGAAGTTTTACCCCAACATAAAGCCGAAGAGGTACAAAAGCTCAAAGATTCCGGACATATTGTAGCCATGGTCGGTGACGGCATCAATGATGCACCTGCCCTGGCTACATCTGATGTGGGAATGGCCATCGGCACAGGGACAGATGTGGCCATGGAAAGCGCTTCTATTACACTGATGCATGGTGATCTGATGAAGATCGCTTCTGCAATTCGCCTCTCCCGCCGGACATTGCGCAAGATACGACAAAACCTGTTCTGGGCATTTTTCTATAACATGATCACCATTCCCCTGGCGATTTTCGGTGTATTTACACCGGTGATGGGCGGTACGGCCATGGCCTTGAGTTCTGTATCAGTGGTGACCAATTCGCTGCTCTTAAAGCGCTATGATCCGGATCAATCAAATTCCCATCACAGTCAAAGATAACCGTAGAGATGCCATGCAGGTATCTGTATTAATGTTTCAACCAAGCAGTTGAATACAGGGAACCTTAATCAATGGTTTTCCGAAAGGAGGTTTTGAAGGTAATGGCGGAACAAAAGTTATCACTAAAAGTTGAAGGTATGCGGTGCAGGCATATCCTTCCTTTTCTCAAAGCTTAAGAAATTCTTCAGAATTAACACAAGGTTCCCTTAAAGTATTTATCCTATACTGTAAAGGAACACCAATCATCAGGCGACCCGGGAATGATTCCAGTGCTCAGTTTAGGATGCAATTAACTTATAGAATACATTTGTTGATAGCAGAACACTGTTTGGGCGTCGAAAAGGGGTAAGTACAATGGTTAAAAGAGTGGCAAAAAAGCAGATGTTTATACTTGTGTTGATCATAATTGCAGTTGCGACAGTGATTGTAGTTTTCCATCGTCCGGATCTGCGTTTCATTATGGAAAATACTTGGAACCAATTTTGCTTATCTGCTGAACTGGAAAAAGTCAACTTCAATAAAAATTCATTACAGGCAATATCTGTTTCCGATATAAAAAACGGCAAAACAGACATCATCTGCAACAATACACTCTGTTTAGTTAATAATGAGTATCCAATTGGAGAAGAATTGAGTTTTAAATTAGTTAATTATAGAGATACCGGCGTCCTGATGGATGAGTCGCTGGCTGAAAGTTATGCCAAATTAAGTGCTGATGTGAAAAGACATTTAGATGAAGATCTCTTTGTGATGTCTCACTATAGAACTGAAGAAGAGCAGAAAAACCTCTATGAGAAAGACAAGAAAACAGCAGCATTACCTGGCGCCAGTGAGCATCAAACGGGTTTAGCTCTTGATGTCTATGTACGCAACTATGCAGGATCAGGATTTCTAAAATCAGAAGTAGGCCAGTTTATAAACAAAGAATGCTGGAAGTGCGGTTTTATTATTCGCTATCCACCTTTTAAGAAACATATAACTGGGGTAAGATTTGAACCATGGCATATTCGATATGTCGGACTTCCCCATGCTGAGATAATTTATAAAGAAGGATTGACACTGGAAGAGTATATTTGCAGCCTTGAGGTTGGCAGTTATTATAAATTCAACAACTACTATATTAGCCGTCAAGACGCAGATAGCCTCTTGTTCCCGGACATATTAAAGGATATCGTGATCTCTCCTGACAACACCGGCTGTTACATAATAACGGGAAAGATTAAATAGTGCTCCTAAAACAGGAATCATATAGGCGCAAGTGACCGAGTTGGGTTGTGATTAAGGTTGGTTGCAGGAATTCCAGTTGAGCGAGCACCCCATTCAGTTGGTGATTCTGGACATCATGATGCCGGCTTTCATGGCAATACTAGTAGAGGATAAAAGCGTATCTTCCCCTGCCACTGTCTAAAGCAATAAAGCAGCTGTTTCTACGTAACAAACGGACAAAAAGAATAAAAAAAACGCAAGAGAACCAAATAAAAGAAGGCAGCAGATTATCTGCCCCTGAAAAAGATTAACAGCAGGAATATTGTCGAGCAATTGCGAATGGAAGAATAAGAAAAACAAAGTAGGGGTGACTCTCTATGAAAAGGGTTACTGGATACTTGGTACTGGTTGTAAGTTTTATTATGATCATATTTTTGAGTATAGATCAGCCTTGTATGCTGGATATCATTCCAGACAGTACAATTGTAGAAGGTGCAGATAATCAGGAACCAGATGACCAAAACGAATCAAACTCTCCAGAGAATGAAGATCCATTACCATCCGAGAATCCTGGCACAAATGAAACCGATCCTGACAGCCAAAAGACAGGGACAGGCGCTTCTAGAATCTACAATATTTTAGGAAAGTCTAATAATCTGAGCGAAGAACAAGCAAAAAAACATGAATAAATGGAGAAGTGATATTGTCAAATTTGCAGGAGATAACCCCGGCCTTGTTTTTATTAATGGTTTCACCAGTGATAAAATGGTCTGTTTGACCTTTGATGATGGCCTGATGACGAGATCACTCCCCAGGTACTGAATATTCTAAAAAGATACCATGTCAAAGCGAGCTTTTTCTTCGTGGGAAATAAGCTCGAACAACACCCTGATGTTGTACAAAGGGCTTATCAGGATGGACACCTGGTTTTAAGCCATTCATGGAGCCACCAGCAGCTCAACTTAATGGAGCGGCAGGAGATCAAAAGAGAAATACAGCTGACAGAAGATAAACTATATGAACTGATCGGACAACGACCCGCTTTTATCAGACCGCCATTTGGAGAGATAGATGGAAAGGTTGCAGATGTCATAAAGAGTAAAAATGGCAAAGTTATCTTGTGGTCGATTGATACCTTAGACTGGTCACAGAGAGAAAAGAACAATATTATCAATAACGTAACCGAGAATGTAAGGCCGGGAGATATCATCCTCATGCACTGTGATGGTGATAAAACTGAAACTGTAAATGCCCTGCCTGAAATTATCACCAGCCTGCGAGAAAAAGGTTACCAGTTTGTTGACCTGGGTGAAATGCTGAAGATCAACCCGTATCAATAACAACCAGGACACCGGTATTGTTTAGATTAATACCGCCCCTGTCATGTTCATCTAGATCCAAAGTTTATCCGATTGTTTTAGCCAAATAATACTAAAATAATAAAAATCACCCTTGGGGTGATTACTTTTTTTGGTCATAAATCACTCTTGGAGTGATTTACTTTTTCGTGATTCATCAATAAATATATAGATAAAGAAATTCAAAAAATCAAGTGAAGAAAAGAGGTGATGTGATCGTAAGTGAATTCGGAGCACAGCGGGACAGGGCTCGATCCTGGGAGGGCGGTTTGACCACCTGGCTGAACTGATCAGTGAAAGCTTCTATCCAGCTGATAAAGTGAAATGGATATCGAAATCAATGAAAGGAGAGGTGGTGATTATGATAAAACGAATTATTGCCATTTTAATCGCTGTAATACTTTTGTTTTCTTTAGTAGGATGCGGAGCCAGGAAAAAGGTTGATCAAAAGATACAGGAAAAGGTAATGGAGAAAACTGTAGATAAAATTACCGGTGATAATGTCGATATTGACACAGACAAAGACAAAATAACTATTAAAGGTAAAGATGGTAATGAAGAGTTTACCTTCGGTGATAGTAAATGGCCTGAAGGTAAAGCGGCGGACCTTATACCGAAATTTAAGAAAGGTAACATAGTTTCAGTAATGAATGCAGATTCAGCTTGCGTTATTATGATAGAAAATGTTCAGGAAAACGATTTTAAACAGTATATGGAAGAGGTAAAAAAGGCCGGATTTACAAAGGATGTGGCAGAGCACTCAAGTACAGTGGGATTTGGTTATCTTGCAAGTTCAGATAACGGCAGGATCAGTATAGCTTACGGCCCTGAGGAAAAAAGCCTCTCTATCACCATCGAAAAAAATGAATAGAATTATGCACAAAGCATAGCAATTTTCAATGGTATTTTAATCAATAGCTTGAAAGGAGTCGGAATGAAATGGATGAGATGAATGATCAAAAAACTCAAGTTGGGCAATTCACCAAGGAAGACATAGAAAACAATAAAGTTATGTCACTGTTGGCCTATATTATCTTTTTAATTCCTTTACTGGCAGCAAAGGAATCCCCTTATGCCAGATATCACACCAATCAAGGCCTTGTTCTTTTCCTTGCAGCTGTAGTAGTCAGTATCGCTGGGTCCATTATCCCTTTAATTGGATGGTTTTTGATACTGCCCTTAGGAAGCCTGGCGGTATTAATTTTTATGATAATGGGAATTGTCAACGCTGTTCAGGGTAAAGCAAAACCCCTTCCCCTGATCGGCTCAATAACCCTTTTGCAATGAGACGCGGGGACGGTTCTCGCGTCTCACTCGCGTCTCACATTTTCTGCAGCGATGAGGAAACATATGGTCTGAATTTCAAAGATATCTCAGGGATGGTCTATGGCGGATGTACCAGGCCTTAAAAAACAAAGATGTCGATGCAGCAGTAGCCTACAGATGGACGGATAAAAGAAACTGCAGATGTGGTCAATGACTATTTTACAGAGCAGGGACTAAGACAAGAAAAGAAGCAGAACGAAAAAGGCTTCCATAAATGGGGGCCTTTTTGTTGTACCAGCATCATAGTATATCAATGATGACAGCACAGATTAATTTGCTTTTCCAATTAAAAGCGGTTAGATTAAAGGTAACACTGATGAAAGAGCAGGGGATCTAATTGAATGTGGTGGTTGTAGGTGGGGGAGCTTCAGGTTTAGTGGCAGCAATAACAGCCAGGAGATTGGGGGCAGATGTGACAATAGTGGAGAAGAACCCCCGCCTCGGTAAAAAAATATTGGTCACAGGTAACGGCCGCTGTAACCTGACGAATATCAACACCAGTTCTGCCTGTTACCATGGAGACCCCGAGCTGGCAGCAGGGATTCTCTCACAGTATGATGTCAAGGAAACAATCAGGTTTTTCGAAAAGCTAGGCATCTCCCACAAGGTAGAGGAGGCAGGCAAGGTATTTCCCATGTCAGATCAGGCATCCAGTGTACTGGATGTGCTCAGGTATGAAGTTGAGCAAACCGGTATCAAGGTTCTCTATGAAGCCCGAGTGTTAGAGATCAAAAAAAACAATAACAAACAAATTCGAATTAGAACTCGCTGACGGCACTGTTATCAAGGGCGACCGTGTGATCCTGGCAGCAGGAGGCCGCGCGATGCCTGTAACAGGATCGAATGGGGATGGGTTTCGACTGGCGCAGAAACTGGGACACACAATCAAGGATGTCTTTCCTGCTCTGGTGCCGCTGAAACTGGAGGGAGACTTTTTCAAACGCATCGCCGGGGTGAAGTTTGTCGGCACTGCCGAGATCCTGGACGAAAATAAACCGGCAGCCAGCGACCACGGGGATATCCTCTTTACCAACTACGGAATCTCTGGCCCACCCATACTCCAGATCAGCAGAAAGGCAGGAGAACTTTTGCGAAAGGGCCGTGATGCTGTCCTGCGTGTGATCATGATCGATTCTATGTCCAAGGAAAGCCTGGATGGTCTGTTGGCCAAAAGGTTTCACCATGCCACAGGAAAAACGGTGGGGTTCAGCCTGGTCGGACTGATCAACAAGAGGCTGATTCCTGTTCTGCTCAAGGAAGCAGGGATCAGCGACATGAAGGCTCCGGCGGAGAAGCTCTCTACCGAAGAAGAGCGGGAGAGAATCCTGGACATCCTGACAGACTGGAGATTCCGCATCACAGGAACCACCTCCTGGCCAAACGCCCAGGTAACCGCCGGGGGGATAGATACACGGGAGGTAGACAGGAACACCCTTGAATCAAGGGTGATCAGGGGCATCTATTTTGCCGGGGAGATCCTGGATATCGACGGCGCCTGTGGTGGCTACAATCTCCAATGGGCCTGGTCATCAGGCTTTGTTGCCGGCCATAATGCGGCATTACAAATGCTTTAAAAAGTGTCTTAAGCATATAGAAAGCAACCTTGGTATAAATACACCAGGTTGCTTTTCCGTAGCTGGTTGGTAAATTCAATATGTTCTAAAAATAGGCTGTTCATGTTTAATCAAACTGCCATAAAACTAAGACAAGTTTGCCAGCATATTTTTGGTATTGTTATAATCCTCAATGACAATTCTATTTTTCTGTAAGTAAGCAATTTCCACTCGACGAGGCGTATCGGGAGCTTGCTCGGGAGCACATGCGATATGATGTGCAATGCGTAATTGAGTTGGAATAAGTTGAAGCGCTATAATGAAGGCTTTTTCATCGCCACAGTTTCCTGCATGAACTAAACCGGCAAGAGTTCCCCAGACAATGACATTTCCCTTTGCGAAAACTTCTCCGCCCGGGTTGACATCACCGATAAGGACAATACTTCCCGGGTGAGAAAGACTCTGTCCGGACCTGATAGTTCTGCTGATCATGCAGGTATCTACTTTTTTCGTGTTGGACAGTTTGTACTGAAGATGACTTGACAACACCCGGTTTCTCGCCATTTGGAACAACATTTTTTATATGAATGTTTTTGGTTGACAAAATCTCCTCCAGGGAATCCAGCTGTTCGGGAGATAAGGCCTCCCTTTGGCCAATATCAATATTTACAACTGCACCCCTAAAGAAGTTGAGATGTGACATCTTCATCTTCAACTGTTTGAGTATTTCCCCAAAATCCGGTTCGGCATCATTTAGTATTAATGTGACACCATCACGATATCCTTTAAAACAGATTAAGTCATTCATCTACAATTCATCCTTAGAAAATATTTTTATCGGTTCTTTTACACATTACGACAAAGATTCCTAAAACCCTTCCTTCTTATAATTCCATTGCTCAAAATGTCTGACATACCCCCACACCGCCCAAAGTACGGATCTGACCTCTGACCTCCGGGCATCCGACCCACGGCAAATTCATGTAGGAAGTAAATGGGTGTAAAAGTTGCTGGACAATCAACCAACTATGAATTAAGCTATAGCTCAGAAGTATATGTGGAGGGGATACTGATGAGCGAAAGCTTATATCAAGGGAAGTTTTTTGATTATTTTAGCGGATTGAACGATAGTAGAATGGAAGGGAAGATATGGCATCGATTAACCGATATCTTATTCATCGTGACCTGCGGAATTATTTGCGGCTACGATGAGTTTGAGCTTATCCATT
>NZ_CDRZ01000262.1 GCF_000946815.1 Syntrophaceticus schinkii
GTGCACTTGACCCCAGGTCCCCATCCAGCAGCGCGATGACCGGCTGAGTAAGATGAGATACCCCCTGATTTATAGCCATACCTTTCCCGCAGTTTTGGGGGAGACTAATCACCTGGGCACCCGCCAGCCTGGCCTGTCCAGCTGTCTCATCCTGAGACCCGTCATCCACAACAACTACCTGATCTACCCCTGGCACATGAAGAACGGAATCGACAGTATCAAAGATCCCATCCTCCTCATTGTAAGCAGGAATCAATACAGAAATCAAACAAAGTTCACATCCTTATTCCAGAGGGGGGATGAATGCCTCCGCTGTCTCTTTAATACCATACTGCCCTGGATAACCGTACATAGCCATCACCAGGGACACCTGGCCATAAACAGTATCAATATTATCTACAGTGGAGAGATGCGCATTCTGGTAATAACGCATATAAGAAACAGCGGTATCACTATCTTCAACCCCGTAAACATTTAAGCCCGCTTTCTGCCAGGCCTTGATCATGACCTGATCGAACTTTTTAAAATAATCCTCTTCCTTTTTTGCGGAACCCCCGATCAGTACCACATCCTGGAGGGGAGGGCCATGGTACCCCGAGATCCTGACAACCTCGTTGTCCTCCAAAAATCTGACCAGATCGCTGTTCTCCCCGGCAGCAATGGCCTCCGCTGACAGCTTTGCCAGATCAGGCAGATATTTTTCAAGATCGGTATCCTTCGATTTCCCCAGCATACCCGCGGTCTGTTTGTTTAAATTCTCATCTTTCAACAAGCCTAAATTGATTATTGTGACTGATTGCACATCAGCCCCGGATGAGCGAAGCACATTAGCCAACCCATCGTGTTCCCTGTGATAATTGATATCCACAATGGCTATTTTCCGCCCCTTAAGTTTGTCCCTCACCAACAAGGGCAAGACATTTTGATTGAACTGCTGCTGATGCGACATTTCTTCTTGCGCCTGGAGAAGGGCCTCAGTATTTTGCTTGTTTTCTTCTCTTAAGATAGTAAATTCTTTTTCAATGCCATCTATGATATTCCTCTGCTGTTTTGTGATGGTATCACTCCCGATCATGGAGGTTCCAATTACGATCCCGATACCCAGAGCAAGAAAAACAGCAGTAAGTGAAGCGATATGATATTTTATATCGATAATCAAGTAAACTCCCCCTCTCTCAGAAAAACTAAATCCTCAGCACCAGTATCACCATTTCCGGGAGGATTCGGTAACCTACCACCTGACCTCTCAGAAAAACTATATCCTCAGCATCAGTTTAACCTGCATAATCAAAAGTTTAAGAAAGCTCTTTGTTGATGGAGATACAATGATAATCACAACAAGGGGAAGCAGTGCAGCCAGAATGATTTGTGCCACATGCTTTAACCTAAACCCTTGGCGGTAAAGCTTGCTTACCCCTTTAGCATCAACCAGAATCGAACCGACTTTGAGCCGGACCAGAAAAGTGCTGGCCATCCCTGGGCGCCCCTTCTCCAGAAAGTCGATCATATTGGTGTGTGTTCCTACAGCAACAATCAACTCTGCCCCCTTTTCGTAAGCCAGAAGAAGAGCGATATCCTCACTGGTTCCCGGAGCGGAAAAAACAACAGCCTGCAAACCAAGCTCATTAACCCTTTCCAATCCCGGCGCTCTGCCATCTGGATAGGCATGGACAACTATTTCCGCACCTGATATCAGGGCATGATCAGATACACTGTCCATATCACCGACAATGATGTCCGGGCGGTAACCCAGTTCCATCAGAGCGTCGGCCCCACCGTCAACACCTATCAGCACAGGTTTTATCTCATCGATATAAGACTTAACAGCTAAAATATCCTCCTGGAATCCCGCTCCACGCACAACAACCAGAGCATGCCGGTCGTATATCTTTGTTTGCAGCCGAGGAACAGGATATTCCCCCAGGATCAGCCCCTGCTCCCTTTGAGCATAATCAAGGGTATTATCTACAAACTTGGCCAATTCCTTTTTTACATTCTGTGCGGCAGCGGCCATTTTCTCGCGGACCATAGATTCCGTAAGCAGTGTACCCCGTGCAACCCACTTGCCCCTGCAGATAATCTCTTCCCCGGAGATAAGCAGTTCGTCTCCGTCATGAATATCCTGCATGACTTTAGGACCCGCGGTATCGAAAAGCGGGACCCCTGCCTTGATAAGGTTAAGAGGACCCGCATTAGGATACCTGCCAGTTATCGAGGAACTGGCATTGATTATAGCCTTTGGCCGGCAGTAGAGCAGGGTCTCTGCCGCAAGCTCATCGAGGTCTGCATGGTCTATTATAGCTATATCATGACTGTGTAGGCGCTTGACGAGGTTTTTAGTGCGCTTATCAACCTTCGCTTTTCCCTTAATGTCCATTTACACCAGCCTCGCCATTTTACTTGCTTTTATTTTAAACTATGCGCTGTCAGCTTGCAAGCAATCAGCCCACTTTCGTCCCTACCCGCAGCCGGTCAGCCACCATTGCTATGAATTCTGAGTTGGTAGGTTTCCCTCTCTCCACATCAATGGTGTATCCAAAAAATTTATTCATCAGTTCCACATTACCGCGGTCCCAGGCGAGTTCGATGGCATGCCGGATCGCACGCTCCACCCTGCTGGGAGTTGTATTGTACTTCTCAGCAATGGCCGGATAAAGCTCTTTGGTAACCGCCCCCAACAGGCTCATCTCTTCCACCACCATGAGAATGGCATCCCTGATATACTGGTAGCCCCGCACATGTGCCGGAACCCCCATCTGGTGCATCAAATTGGTGACCTCTACATCCAGATTGCGGGTTCGGGGAAGTGAGTTTTGGATCTGCCCCACCTGATTATTGGCCAACTCCCTCACGCGATTGGCCAGGATCTCCAGGTCAAAGGGTTTGAGAATGTAATAGTTGGCCCCCAATTCCACTGCCCGCCTCGTCATTGCCTCCTGTCCAAAGGCGGTGAGTATGATCACCTTTGGCCTGTCCTCACCGTAATCCATCGAGATTTTTTCCAGGACCCCGATTCCATCCAGGTGTGGCATAATCAGATCCAGGATAACCACATCCGGAAGCTCCTCTGTCAGCAGGTCCAGTGCCTGTAAACCGTTATACGCCACCCCGGAAACAACACAATCTTCTAGCCCCTCGAAGTATTCTTTTAAAATTTCGCAAAAATCTCTGTTATCATCCACTATCATGATTTTAACCTGACTGCTCAAGCTTTTCGCCCCCTAATCGCATTATTTCTTGTTTTATTAATCCTTCTTTTCATTAAAATTACATTCGACACACAGGTAACTATTTCCTTCCTCGAATTATAAGTGATTCTGGAAGATAATCAAAAACAATGATTCAAATTCTGTTCCCAGAAACAACACTGGAAAATCCCCCTGAAACCCCCTCTTTGCGCTCAGACAGCAGTCCTGCTTCTTCCAACATCACCTCTGCCAGCACCCCATATCCCTTTGTTGGATCATTGATCAGAACATGGGTTACTGCACCCACCAGTTTCCCCTCTTGAATGATGGGACTTCCACTCATTCCCTGAATAATACCACCTGTTTTACTGATTAATTTCTGATCTGTAACCTTAATGATCAATGCTTTGCCATCGGAACGAGGCCTTGAAAAAACAGTTTGAATGGAAACCTGGAATGCTTCAATCTTCTCGTTCTTTAATACAGTAAGTATGGTAGCCGGCCCCTCCTTGACCTGGTGACCCATAGCCACAGGCAGCGGTTTGGAGAAGATAGGATTTGCTAAATTATAACGCAGTTCACCGAAGATACCGAATTGAGTGTTTTTAGTTATATTACCAGAGATACCTTTTTCTCCGAAGAAGCCAATCTTTTCCCCAATCTTCCCCGGTTGACCCTTCTGGATTGACTGGACTGATGCGGGAACTATCCTGCCATTCTTGAAATCCCAGGCTCCAGGCGCTCCGGAGTTTGTAATTATATGACCCAATGCACCGAACTTTTTTGTTTTTGAATCATAAAAGGTAAGAGTTCCCACACCTGCAGCACCATCACGCACCAGCAGCCCGATACGATAGCGACGTGTTTCACGGCAAAACTGCGGTTTTACCTTTATTTCTTTCGTCTTTTCCTGGTATTTGACCCTAAGCCGGATCTCTTCCTTCTTCCTGGCCAGGTGATCGATCAGATAACTGAGATGGAGATCACTGTGCACTGCGGTACCTTCGACATTTAAAATCAAGGCCCCTGGCAATAGATCAACCTCTTTGGCAGGGCATACCTTACTGCCATTTTCCAGTGTAATATGGGAGTATCCCACAACCATCACACCGTCTGCAGTGAGGAGCACACCGATGGAATGCCCACCTGCCATCACTTTAACCGGAGGAACCACCTGCAGGGTGACCTTTTTAAAGGGAATCACCCCAAAAAGGCGTAAATCCAACTTAACATCGCCCGGAACTGCAGCTATGGGAGATTCTTTTTGCAGCAGAGAAAAATTTTGCTTCTTCCCCTCCCTCCACTGCAGCACCCCTTCCTCCTCGAACACCCGGGCGGTTAGACGCGTCGATATACAGCCTGGGAAAAGATTATCCAGCGCCACTTTGTCCCCCACATTGACCCGCAGTTGGGCGGGGGCAACAGCAGCAAACTGAACCAGGAAGATGTAGCTGGTTACAGCAATGAGAACAAAGAAAAAAAGACCAAGAATCTTGCGCCGATCGGTGGTCTTAATAATGCTTCACTCCTACAATGTCTCCTGGCTGAACTTCCTCCGATTTTTAAAGTAACCTTTTCCCGTTTATTTTATACCCTTTTAGATCACTCCTCTCCACTTTTCAGGATCTGCCGGGCATGATTCCTCGTTACTTCTTCATCTGAGGTGCCACCAAGCATACGCACTATCTCATCCAGCCTTTCTTCGGGATTGAGTAAAGAAACATTGATCTGCGTTTTTCCCCGGTCAATGGACTTTTCTACATGAAAATGTGTTTGCCCACGCCCAGCGATATGGGCGGCATGGGTAACACACAGAACCTGCTTGTCCACTGCTATTTTAGCAAGGCGATCAGCGACCGCCATCAAGGTCAGACCCCCAATCCCGGCATCAATCTCATCGAAGATCAGTGTTGGAATCTGATCGTTTTTGGCCAAAACAACCTTGAGCGCCAACATCACCCGGGACATCTCCCCACCTGAAGCAATTTTGGCCAGGGGTTTGAGCGGCTCCCCGGGGTTGGCACTGAATACAAACTCCGGCTTATCGTAGCCTGCAGCAGTGGGTTCCTGCAATTGTGTAAATCCGATTTCCAAACGGGCATTTTCCAAACCCAATCCATGAAGCTCCGCTGCCACAGCACTGGAAAAGGAAGCTGCCCCCTCCCGCCGCAGTGAACTGAGTTTTTTTGCCTCTAAATCATATTCTTGTTGCGTTTTCCGGTACTCTTTTTCTAAAAATTCCTTCTGCTGAGCTGCCCCTTGCAGATTTTCCATTTCCGCCGCGGCCTCCTCACGGAAGGCACAAACTTGGTCAAGGGAATCACCATACTTACGCATCAGGTCCAGCAGTGCAAAGTGTCTTTCTTCCACCTGCCTGGCATAATCAGGATTGAAATCCAGCTGCTCCAGGTAGGACCTCAGCTTTTCGATGACATCTTCCAGGCGAAAGAGGATATCCTTCATCGATTGGGACATTTCCTCTGCTTCGCTGTCAATCTGCGCAATATCTTCAAGCTTTTCCGCAGCCCTGCGCAGCAGATCGATGGCAGGGATCAGGTTGCCGTCGCTTTCTTTCAATTCAACTAAGGCTTCCTGAGCAAAAACCATCAGTTTTTCACCGTAACGCAGGCGGTCTCTTTTTTTCTTCAGTTCATCCTCTTCCCCTGGAGTAGGCTTTAGATGGTCGATCTCTTCTATCGCGTATTGGAGGTAATCTAAACGGCGCTTCACTTCATTTTCACTCAGCTGCTGCTTTTTATATTCCTCTTGCAGCTGTATCATCTGTCGATATATTTTCCCAACTAAAGAACGCTGCTGCAAGACAGTTTGACCACAGTAACGATCGAGCAGTTCGCGGTGCTGGCTGACACGCAGCAATGACTGGTGCTCGTGCTGCCCGTGGAGGTCCACAAGCAGTTCTCCTAAAGGGCGATACATAGCCAAGGGAACAGCCCGCCCGTTGATCCGGCAAACACTTCTCCCCGCGGAGTGTACCTCACGGGCAAGCAAGAGTGTATGGTCTTCACTGAGGGGCAGTCCCAGTTCAGCTATCTTTTCCTCAACCGGCAGGCAGCGGCTGCAATCAAAATACCCTTCTATCTGAGCTTTTTCAGCACCTGTGCGAACCAGGTCACTGGAGGCGCGCTCCCCCACCAGCAGATTCATGGCATCAACAATAATCGATTTGCCTGCTCCTGTTTCCCCGGTCAGTACATTTAAACCCGGGCCGAGCATCAATTCTATATTTTCGATCAAGGCGAAGTCGCGGACCACAAGCTGAATCAGCATAATATACCCCTCACCTCAACATCTGATCAATGCGCTCCATCACCTGGCAGACAGCATCACGCTGTTTGATAATGATCAGGATGGTATCATCCCCGGCAACGGTTCCCAAGAGTTCCTTCCAGCCTGAATTGTCAATGGCAAACGCCACATTGTGGGCTGCTCCGGGCAGCGTCTTGATCAAAATGAGGTTTTCTGAGAAATCATGTTTCACCACATTCTCCCGGAACAGACGCCGCATCCGCTCGAAACTTTGAGGCGGATCCATCTGCTGCGGCCTGGCATAACGGTAAGATTCGGGTCCAAAAGAAACCTTGATCAAATGCAATTCCTTGATATCCCGCGAGATAGTCGCCTGGGTAGTTTTTATGCCGCGTTCCAGCAGTTCCTCCGCCAACTGGCTTTGAGTGGTGATTGGTTTTTCATCAATAATTTCCAGGATAAGGCGTTGCCTTCGCAGTTTCATAAATAATACCACTTTCCCCCGTTCTGTTATTTTCCTCCCCGAAATTTCAGACGCAGAACCTCGGAAAAGGAGCGCTTTTTCACTTTGACAAGCCTTGTATAAACATCTGCTTTATGAACCACAATAATATCGTCTTTTTGTAGAGGCAAACTCACCTGTCCATCTATGGTAAGCATCACCTCTGAGGTATCAGTTCTCATAATTATCCGAATCTCCTGTTGATCAGAGAGAATGAAGGGTCTGGCATGAAGTGTATGAGGACAAATGGGTGTGACAATCATTATTTCCAGCTCAGGATTGACAATCGGTCCACCTGCGGAAAGGGAATAAGCAGTGGAACCGGTAGGTGATGCGACAATAATTCCGTCCGCTCGATAAGTTGCCAGGTAGTCGCTGCCCACATAGGTCTCCAGTCTGATTATCCTGGAGATCGGCCCTTTGGCAATCACCACATCATTAAATGCGATCATGCTTTTCACCGGTGAACCCTCACGCAGAACCTGAGCATCCAACATCATACGGGATTCGATTTCATAATCATCTTCCACTAATTTTTCTAAACAGGGGAACAGATCCGGCATCTCCAGGTCAGTGAGAAATCCCAATTGACCCAGATTGACACCCAGAATGGGAATTCCCTTATCTGCTACCTGGCGCGCCACCCCCAGCAGTGTACCATCCCCTCCCAGTACCATGATCAGGTCAACCTCTTCCTGAAAATCGATTTCAGGACAGCCGAAAGGGGGTATATACATCAGTTCTGTGGACTGGGGGATGACAACCTTGACTCCTCTCTGTTCAAACCATTCTACAAGGATATCAAGAAACCTTCCACCCCGGACTTTGCGCAAATTAACAACCAAACCTATCTGTTTCATCTTTGCCTCCTCACTATCAATTGCAGTGCCGGTCCATCAGTATAGAGTGTGCTTTTTCTACTATAGCCTCGACCTCCGGCAGGAAATTCTCATCCACCTCCGGATCACCTGTGCCGAGATACATGAAGAATTCTATATTGCCTTCTGCTCCGCAAACAGGTGAATAGGTAACCCCCCTGTATTGAAATCCCAACTCCATCGCTTTCTCTATTATTTTGGCAATAACCTTTCGGTGAACTGCGGGATCCCTGACAATGCCTCCCTTGCCCACCAGTTTCGGACCCGCCTCAAACTGAGGCTTGACCAGGGCAATAACCTCTCCCTTGCTATTCAGCAGTTCCTTCACAGCAGGAAATATTTTTTCAAGTGAAATAAATGAGAGATCCAAAGTCACCAAATCCACCCTCACCCCTAACTCAACCGGAGTGAGATAACGCAGATTTGTCCTTTCCAGCACTGCCACACGTGAGTCCTGACGCAGTTCCCAGGCCAGCTGCCCATACCCCACATCTACAGCATAAACCTTTTTTGCCCCCCACCGCAAAAGGCACTCAGTAAAACCCCCGGTAGAGGCCCCGGCATCCAGGGCCACTCGTCCCTGTACAGAAATATTAAATTCCCGCAGAGCTGCCTCCAGTTTAAGCCCACCGCGGCTGACATAGGGGCAGGGGTCTTCTTTTACCTGGATTTCCCCCGCCGGGTCAATTAAAGTCCCGGGTTTTTCTATCCTTCTCCCCTCGTAAAAAACAACACCTGCCATCAAACTCCGCTGTGCGCGCTCACGGCTGGTGAAGAAACCCTTATCCACCAGGACTTGATCGATGCGTCTTTTCTTGGCATTGCTCATCAGCTGTCAAGCCAGCCCTTCGATTTTATTAAATCAATGATACCTGCCGCATTCAAGCCGATGCTCCGGCATAATAGATCAGGTGCCCCATGCCCTAAAAAACTGTCAGGAATACCCATTCTGGCTGCTTCACCATTAAAACCGCGGTCTGCCAGCAGTTCTAATACAGCGCTTCCAAAGCCTCCTGCTATCACATTCTCTTCTATAGTAATAACCTTTTTTGTCCTGTTTGACCACTCCAGAATCAACTCCTCATCAAGGGGTTTGACAAACCGGCAGTTGATCACAGCGGCCTCTTTCCCCTTCATGGAGAGCTGTTCCGCTGCCTCCAGAGCCTGGTAAACCAGGGGGCCCACAGCGAGTATCACCAGATCCTCCCCTTCACGGAGAAGCTCTCCTCTGCCAAAGGGAAGCACCGGCAGACGGTAATCCACTTCTTCCTGGGGGCCTGATCCCCTGGGATAACGGATAGCTATAGGCCCACTATACTTTAGTGAACTCTTCAGCATAGCCACCAGTTCACTCTGGTCCCTGGGCGCCATCACAGTCATCCTGGGAATATGGCGCAGGTATGAAAGATCAAAAACACCCTGATGGGTTTCTCCATCCTCACCCACAATACCTGCACGATCCAGAGCAAATATGATATGCAAATTCTGCAGGGCAACATCATGGACGATCTGATCATATGCCCGCTGCAAAAAGGTAGAGTAGATGGCCACAACCGGGAGACATCCTGTCTGAGCCAACCCTGCTGCCATAGTAACCGCGTGCTGTTCAGCGATCCCCACATCAAAAAACCGCCGCGGGTATCTCCTGGAAAATTCACATAAACCAGTTCCCTCAGACATAGCTGCTGTAATGGCCACCAATTCGGGATGGTCTTCGGCTATCTTGATCACAGCCTTACCGAAGACCTCTGTAAAGGTGGGTACACGCCGCGGGCGTGTTTTCCCGGTTTTCAGATCAAAGGGACCGATCCCATGAAATTTATTGGGCTGCTTTTCGGCAGGGGGATAACCCTTTCCCTTGATAGTTTTTACATGCAGCAACACAGGCCCAGGAAGCAGTCTGGCACGCTCCAGAACCTGGTTAAGTATTCTCAGATTGTGCCCATCGATGGGCCCCAGGTATGTAAAGCCCAACTCTTCAAAGAGCATCCCGGATACAAGCAGATACTTGACACTGTCCTTAAAGCGCTCAGCTGCTTTAAACATCTTTGGTCCAATATTGGGGATGCGCTGCAGGACCTCCCTGACATCCTCCTTGCTCCTGTGATAGAGGGGATCTGTGCGCAGCCTGCTGAGATACCCGGACATAGCTCCCACATTCCGCGTGATGGACATCTCATTATCATTCAGGATAACGATCAGGCGGGTTCCCAGCTGTCCCGCATGGTTTAAGGCCTCATAGGCCATTCCTCCGGTCAGTGCCCCATCCCCGATCACAGCTATCACAGAGTTCTTTTCTTGTTTAAGGTCCCGGGCGAGCGCAAAACCCAATGCGGCAGAAATAGATGTGCTGCTGTGCCCGGTCTCAAAACAATCGTGAACACTTTCAGAGCGCTTGGGAAACCCGCTCAATCCCTTGAACTGCCGGAGGGTTTTCAGTTCCTCCCGGCGGCCTGTCAAAATTTTATGAACATAGCTTTGGTGCCCTACATCCCAGATAATCTTATCCTGGGGGGAATTAAAAACATAATGAAGTGCTATACTGAGTTCAACAACTCCCAGATTCGGCGCCAGGTGCCCTCCAGTACGGGATACGACCTCCAGTAGATAGGACCTGATCTCCTGGGCCAGTCTCTCCATCTGATCAAATGTCAGCTTCTTTAAATCTGAGGGTGTCATAATAGTTTCTAAAAACACAGCGATTCACCTTTTCCCTTTTGTCGAAAATAATTCCTGCCCTGTTAGTTTCTCCACCCAAGCAACAATTTGACCAATGCGAAGCATAACCTCTGTGGCTTCATTTAAAGCGATTCCCTTGCCTACAGCCTTGCCCCCAACGGTCAGCGCAGCAACCAACCCTGTGATCACTATGGTCAACAGTGTTGTATCAAGACCCGGACTGCTTGCTATCAGCCGGAAGACTATCGCAACCCCAATAGCACCTCCCACCCGTGGCACAGATATCTCCCATCACATCATTACAAAAAATAGATACCTGATCCGCGTTCTTAACTAATTTTACCGCCTGTCGTGCCCCCCAGACCCTGTTGGCCGCTCTGGCATTTAAGGGGCCCATCTCTGCTGCTGCGGCAGCAAAACCGATCATATCAAATAGGACACCAATAAGAATAATTAACAGCAGGAATAGTAATGCTAAAGCAATAACAGTTATTTTCCCAAGGAAGATATCAGATATGTAGCTGAAAAGAAGGCTGAGAACAAATGTCAGAAGTGCGGTCTTTAGCCCACGGCGCAGCCATCTGTTTCTGTCAGACATCAATGTCACCCACGAAATATTAAGTAAATAGGTTGGGGTAAGGTTCACCACCTTTTCCTCCAACCCTAATAATAAAATAAATATGAAACAAGCAGGTGGTCTCCTGTTGGGTAAATATTGCGGCTTAGGTCTAGCAGGTTTTCCCAACAAGGTGCCGGACGTCGCCGTCCTGGTGGTTTCCCTTTTAACCTTGTTCTGCTTCGTTGCCGACAGCAGGGCTAGATTACCACTCAGTCCACACTTTAATCCCCAGCAGGAGCCGCCTCAGCAGACAGTCTAGGAGATTTCCTCGGCGTTTCAAACTGTTTTTAGCCTCTTTTGCAGTGAAGGTTTCAGCTCTGGCTGTTGGCTGTAAGGGCCCTTACAGTGGCAAGCCATTATACAAGGCATTCACCAGCACCACTCAAGGCAGGCTACACTGCACACAGCACTAATCGGTACCGCATGCAGGTTTAACTCAAAGCCGTAGCATTTAGCCACAAACTTGAGCCTCCGCGGAGGGAGGGTCAACGCCTACATGCCATTGTAGATCGCCCTTCCTCCTTAACTCCCAGCACAAGCCCCCAACTGGGCGTCGAAAGCCAGCACCAGGAACTTCATTGATGTGCCCGTGACGGATTTTTAGGCCCGCCTTCGAAACAGGTCTCTACGACTAGAATACTGCACCACCTGCTCATACTCATCTATATATCTGGTGAGCAATATTATAACATATTCATATCTCAAAACAAATTGGCAGCAATAAGTGGTTATTCGCTGCTCATCTTTTCCTGGTCAAAAGGTAATTGGCTGCACCCCTCAAAAAGTCCGCGCGGGGGCCAAAGCGGGCAATGCTCAGCTGACACTTCTTGACTTGATCTTCTGCAAGTTTGATCGCCTCACCGATCCCCAAAATCCCCGGGAAGGTTGCCTTGTTTTTGGCCAGATCACTGCCGGGTTTTTTCCCCAGCAATTCCTGATCACCGGTCAGGTCCAGCAGGTCATCGGTGATTTGGAAGGCCAGCCCAAATCCCTTAGCATATTCACTTAGGGCTTGCAGCTCTTCATCACCGGCACCGGACAGCAGGGCACCACACCTTACAGATGCGGAAAAAAGTGCTCCGGTCTTGTGGTTATGGATGTATTCCAGTGTTTCTTTACTCACCTTTACCCCTTCGGAATCCAGATCCACTGCCTGACCGCCTATAAGCCCCTGGGAACCAGCGGCTTTACCCACCTCTTGGATAACCCGGAGCACCACTCCGGGTTCAAACCCTTTTTCCTGGAGCCGCGAGAGGGTACAAAAGGCCAGGGTCAAAAGTGCATCCCCGGCCAGTATGGCTACCGCCTCCCCGTATACCTTATGACAGGTTGGTTTACCACGCCTGTAATCATCATCATCCATAGCCGGCAGGTCATCGTGAATCAAAGAATAGGTATGGATCATCTCCAATGCAGCGGCTGCCGGCAGAACTCGTTCTCCATCAGTCCCTAAAATATCAGCTACAGCGATAACAAAGGCACCGCGCAGGCGTTTTCCCCCGGCCAAGGTGCTATAGCGCATAGCCTCATGGATAGGAGAAGGATAAGCAGAGGCCCGTGGCAACAGCAAATCCAGGGCAGTGTTGATCAGTTCTGCTTTACTACCCAAAGCCTGTTCCCAGTTCACTTTGTCCTACCCCCAGACTCCCGGATCTGTAACCAGTCGGGTGCCTCACTATAAAAACCCTGAAGCAGCACCTCCACCCGTTCCTCAAAGGAATTGAGCCTCCTGGTGAGGACGCCCAGAAGTCTGATCCCCTTCTCAAAAGCTATGAGGGATTCGTCCAAAGAGAGTTCACCCTTTTCCAGCTCACTGACAACCACTGCCAGCTTTTCCATGGCTTCTTCAAAGGTCAAGGAGTCATCTAGATTTTGCTGCTGCTCCACGCCGTTTCCTCCTTCGTTCCCTTCACTTCACAGTCAAGGCTCCCTTTGCGGAGTATCACACTCACCTGGTCACCTTTGCTTACCATACCGCTGTCCTGAATCAATTCCCCGGACACGGCATCGATACAGATGCTGTAACCCCTTTCCAGAACCCTTAGTGGGCTCAATGCCTCCAGCTTACCGGCCTGGGCCTTCACTTTCATGGAGGCATCCTCACCGGTGAGCTGGGCTCTCTGCAGCAGGCGTGAGTTGTAGTGACCCACTTCCTGCTTATGGATAAAGGCATTGCGGTAAAGAAGAGCCCCCAGATTCTTGACCGAATAGGAGCAGATATCGTCCTGTGCTCCCTGCAGCTTCTGGTGGATACACCTGGTCATCCTCTCCTGGCACTGACACACCTTCCTCTCCAACTCCTTGCGGAGGGGAACAACCATCTCCGCCGCCGCGGATGGTGTCGGTGCCCGCAGATCAGCTACCAGGTCGGAGATTGTATGGTCAGTTTCATGTCCTACAGCACTGACCACCGGGATGCGGGAACAAAAAATAGCGCGGGCTACCTCAACAGTGTTAAAGGCCCAAAGCTCCTCAAGGGAACCTCCCCCGCGCCCCACAATTACCACATCGATATCCTCTCTCTTATTTAAAGCTTGAAGAGCGGAACAGATCTCCCCTGGAGCATCCTCCCCCTGGACAGCTGATGGCGCCAGCACCACCGGCATCTCCGGAAAACGCCTCCTGATCACTGTGATCAGGTCGCGCCAGGCAGCACCGGTTGGTGATGTGATCACACCAACCCTGCGGGGAAGGAGAGGAATATCCTTTTTATGTTCAGGTGCAAACAGGCCCTCTTGTTGGAGACGCTCCTTTAACTGGCAGAATGCCTGATAAAGAGCCCCCTGCCCGTCGGGTGTAAGCTCCTCAACATAAAACTGACACAAACCATCCCTTTCATAAATGCTGACATATCCCCGAGCCAGAACCCTCATCCCATCAGAGGGGAGGAAAGAAAGACCTCTTCCCCGGGAGCGGAACATCACACACCTCAGACGGCCTCTTTCATCTTTCAATGTGAAATAGAGATGCCCTGAGCTGTGGCGCTTATAATTTGATATTTCTCCCCGCACCCAGAGATCATTTAATAAGGGATCAGCCTCCAGGAGACTGCGCAGGTAGGCGTTAACCTCGCCTACCTGGTAAATTCTCCGCTCTATAACTGTCACACCCCACCTAATCGCTTGGCAGCTTCCACAAGGTTGTAGATCAACATAATGATGCGCATCGGTCCCACTCCGCCGGGAACCGGGGTGATGCAGCCGGCTACCTCTACGGCGCTGTCATAGTCCACATCCCCGATGGTTTTACCGTCGATCCAGTTGGAACCCGTATCGATTACTACAGCACCCGGCTTGATCATCTCACCGGTGATCGCCTTTGGCTTGCCCAACTCAGTGATGATAATATCCGCCTGTTTGGTATAGGGTGCAAAATCCTCATCCGGGTGCACCAGGGTAACCGCGCATCCTCTTTCAAAGAGCATCATGGTCACAGGCTTACCGATCTCAATAGACCAGCCCACAACAACAGCGTGCTTACCCTTAAAATCAACATTGACATTCTCCAGCATTTTGACACAGGCATTGGCGGTCACACCCAGATAGCACTGATCACCGATCATCAGGTTACCCAGGTTCATGGGATGGAAGGCATCGATATCCTTATCCGGATCTATAGAATTCATCACCTGTTTTTCATACTTGTCAAGCTCTCCCGGCAAGGGCAGCTGGACCAGGATCCCATGGATCTTCTCATCTTTGTTGAGCCGGTCAATGAGGCCCATCAGTTCTTCGATAGTTGTATCTTCACTCAGGTGATGGAGTTCAGCATATCCACCTACAGCTTCACAATTCTTGCCTTTGTTACGCACATAAACGGCGGAGTCTTCAGCACCACCCACTAAAACAGTGGCCATACCGGGTGTAATACCCTTCTTTTTGAGCTCTTCGACCTCTTTGGTGAGCGCCGCCCGCACCTCAGCCGCCATTTCCTTTCCATTGATACGCACAGCTGGCATCGAGTAAACCTCCTTTTACAGTCTATTCTCGACAAGGAAAGGAGAACTGGAACACCTCCCCCGGGATCCAGTTCTCCATTAACATGCAGTGATCTTAGGACTGCTTCATCTCCAACTGCCACTTGGCTGCCTCAACAGTGTTGCGCATCAAAATGGCTGTTGTCGCAGTCCCGGCACCACCTGGAACCGGGGTGACCCAGGCGGCTTTTTCCATTGCAACCTCGGTCTCCACATCGCCCAAAAGCTTGCCATCCTTGACGTTGATTCCAATATCAACAACGATGGCACCCTCTTTGACCCAATCACCCTTGACCAGGTGGGGTACTCCTACTGCTACAACTAAAATTTCGGCCCTGCGTACGTGCTCTTCAGTCAACCCCCTCTGCCCTGTTGCAATATGGCAAACTGTTACTGTGCCGAAGCTGTTTAAGAGCAGCAGTGCTGCCGGTTTGCCCACGATGTCACTGTGGCCGACAACAACAACTTCTTTGCCGTAAAGGTCAACACCTGTAGACTTGATCAGCTCAAATGCACCCTGAGCCGTGCAGGGTACCAGTCTGGGCTCACCAAAGGTAACGAGGCCCATATTGGTGGGTGTAACACCCTCAATGTCTTTCTCATATGCGATTCTCCACTGGCATACCTTGGCATCGATCTGCTCAGGCACAGGCATCTGCAGAATGATCCCGGTAACATTGGGATCCTTGTTCAATCCGTCGATGTGCTTGATCAACTGCTCCTGTGTCATATCTGCAGGCAATTCTTGTAGGTCATATTTGATACCGCAAAGCTCAGCGTTTTTCTTCTGAGCATTGGTATAAACCTTGGATGCCTCATTCTCGCCTACCTGGATCGCCACCAGGCTCGGAGAAACTCCCTTGGCCTTTAAATCCTCAACCTCTTTTTTGACATCCTCTTTAATCTTGTCTGCAATAGGCTTGCCCTTTAAAAGTTGTGCTGGCATCTTTCCTCCTCCTTGTTCTTTTATAAGAATATTTTAACCAAAAAGATACCCCTGGTTCACCCCCATCCCCAGCTTAAACTTGCAGTTTTCTCAAAACCCCCTGTCGCAGATAAGTATTATATCTGCTGCGGGGTTATCCCTCTTATGCTTTGAAAGTTCGCTACATAAGTATCCAAAAACACCAATACGCCTAGGGATTATATTCGTAACAGATCATTCAAATTCCTGCCATGCAGAGTAAAACTTTCTTCCCTTTTTCCTAAAATAAAAAACCCCGGCTTTTAGATGGTGTTGCCGGGATCTCTGTTCATTTCTTCAGCAATCTTGCCAAGAATACCATTGATAAAGCGTGGTGCCTCTTCATGACTGAATGTCTTGGCCAGTTCCAGGGCCTCATTGATGGCCACATTGAGGGGTGTCCCCTGGCAATAGAGCATCTCATAAAGCCCCATTCTTAAGATATTGCGGTCGACATTGGCCATACGGGACAAATCCCATTCGATGGCATAGCGTTCAATGTAATCATCTATCTCAAACAAATGTTCAAGTGTTCCCTTCACCAGGGAACGGATAAAAACAGCCGTATCATCGGGTACAGTGTGCTCTTTTAGCAAATAATCCAGAGCGCTGTATGGTTCTGCATCAACGAGATCAACCTGAAACAAAACTTGTAGTGCGATTTCTCTGGCCCACCGTCTGCCCAATGGCCGGACCCCCCTTCATATCCTTTGGCTGGGCCCGCTCAATTAATGAAAATAACGCTCCCACCAGTCCCCTGGGCCTCCCCCTTCATCGAAGCGCTTTCCCAGAAAAAAACCCGCGATAACGCAAAGAATAACCAGAATTGACTTCCAGAAGCCGAAAGAGATAATGAGCAGACCAATCACCAGTCCCAGGACTAAACCCAGCAACTTTCCCCGGTGGTTATCTAACAGGTACTGCAAAATCTCAGAAAAGTTTCTACCCATATCAGGTACTCCCTTTCTACTCCACCCGAGGGCGTATATCTGCGGCAACACTTTGGATCAACACCTGCACCTTAGAAACCTGTACCCCAGCCTTTTTCTCCAGATGCTCTTGCACGATTTCCTGAACATCCCGGGAAATATCAGGCAAATTGGCATCAGGGTTAACATTCATATGCAGCATGACCACCAGTCCGTCCTGGTCTGTACGCAAGACCGGTTTGACCTCCCGCACATCCCGCACATCCCGGGCAGCCCGTCGAATCAAACTCTCCAGAGCAGCCGCAGCAATTTCCACACTGCCCAGCCCGGATTCGTGTATAACCACATCACGCTCCCGGGGAACCCGAATTGCTGTCACCAATGCCCAAAGAGCCAGCAGGAGCAAAAATGCGCTACCGACTGCTGTACCCCACCTGTTGCCTGATACAGCCAGAAAAGTATTTACCTGATCCAGTGGCTGAATCCAGTCCAGGGCAACCGCAAGTGCACACCCAGATATGAAAATTATGATCAATGCGAAAATAATCAGAAAGAAAAGCTGCTTTCGCATAAGGCTTTAACTCCTTCTCGTCTTCCTATTTGACGCGCTGCTCATCCTTGGCTTCAGGGAATGAAACACCTTGCACATGAACATTTACCTCGAGCACTTTAAGTCCGGTCATACTTTCAATGGCATGCTTGACATTCTCCTGCACTCTTGAGGCAACATCCGGTATCTTGGCACCGTATTCCACGATCACAAAGATGTCCACAGCGGTCTCTTTTTCTCCGACCTCTACCCGAACACCCTTAGACAGATTCTTGCGACCCAACATCTCAGCAAAACCACCGGCAATACCCCCACTCATCCCGGCAAGCCCATCGATTTCCGTTGCCGCCAGACCTGCAATAACAGCCACAACTTCATTGGCGATTCTAATTGCTCCTAGAGATGTACGCCCAGTCTCCTCAAGGTTGGTTACTTCCATTTCGCCCCACCCTCCTTTTCGATTTTGCTAATTATGTCCAATCTACAACCCATTATACCAGCCACAAACGGAATTGCAAATATTTTATCTGTTGTATAGACAAGTTACCAAAAAAAGGTGACTGTCACCAAAAAGGCTCATTTGTATAGACAAGTTACCCAAAATGGTGACTGTCACCAAATGGGCGCCAAAAAGGCGAATCTGTATATAGCTGTATATACAGGTTGGGCGGTAATAGCAGACACCATATAGCGTAGGGGTTTAGTCTAACAGTGAGTTTATAAAGGAGGTGTCCACTGTGCCGCGGCGGAATTGATCGTTTTGCATCAAGTCTTGTAGAAAGGGTATTGTTGTCTTTACGCCCTCGATCTGAAATTCGCTCAGGGCGCGCTCCATCCGTTGAATGGTCTCCTGGCGGTTGCGTCCCCAGGTGATCAACTTTGCAATAAGGGAATCGTAAAAGGGAGAGATCCGGCAGCCGGAATAAACACCACTATCCACTCGCACCCCAATCCCCCCTGGGGGCAGATATAAAGAAATCAGTCCGGGGCAGGGTGCAAAGTCTTGATGGGGGTCTTCGGCATTGATCCGGCATTCCAGAGCGACACCTTGCAGCTTAATATCATCTTGAGAATAGCCCAGTTCCTCACCTGCGGCGATCCTGATGGTTTCAGCAACCAGGTCGATGCCGGTCACCCACTCAGTCACCGGGTGTTCTACCTGGATGCGGGTATTCATCTCGATAAAATAATAATTTCCATCCTGGTCCAGCAGGAACTCTATTGTGCCTGCTCCGGCATAATTAGCTTTCATGGCAGCACGCACCGCAGCATCCCCCATCTTCGTCCTGATCTCCGGGTTGAGCACCGGGCAGGGGGTCTCTTCCACCAACTTCTGGTGCCTCCTCTGCAGGGTGCAGTCCCTTTCCCCCAGATGCACCACATTGCCGTGCTCATCAGCCAAGATTTGAAATTCAACATGCCGCGGCTGTTCGATAAACTTCTCCAGATAAAGGCCGCCATCCCCAAATGAAGCCTCTGCCTCCTGGCGGGCCATTTGGACAGATTTGGCCAATTGGTCTCTGTTCATGGCAATGCGCATGCCGCGCCCACCGCCCCCCGCCTGATGCCTTGACCATCACTGGATAACCGATCTCTTCGGCAATGCGGGCGATCTCATCATCACTCTTGACCAGTCCAGGTGAACCCGGGACAACAGGCACTCCCGCTTCAGCCATCAAGGATCTCGCCTGTGCCTTGGCACCCATAGAGACCATTGCTGCAACAGGTGGGCCAATGAATTTGATTCCCTGTTCCTGGCAGGCCTCGGCAAAAAAAGAATTCTCCGCCAAAAACCCGTAACCGGGGTGAATCGCCGCGGCATCTTTGATCAGTGCCGCACTGATAATATTTGGAATATTCAGATAGCTTTGTGTAGGGTGTGCCCCCCCGATACACACAGACTCATCAGCCAATCTGACGTGAAGGGACTCCCGATCCGCCTCCGAGTATACAGCAACGGTTTTGATGCCCATCTCACGACATGATCTGATAATCCGTACGGCAATTTCGCCGCGGTTGGCTATGAGGATCTTATTCAACGAGGTGAACCTCCCTGTATTATATTTCCCGCCGGGAAGTCCCCGCCTGTAATTCGAGGATAAAGGGCGGAAGAGCTTAGTTTAATATTATTCCACAGGAGCGATAATAAACAGTGCCTGGCCGTACTCTACCGGTTGGGCATTTTCCACCAGGATCTCCACGATTTCTCCATCACATTCCGCTTCAATCTCATTCATCAATTTCATGGCTTCAATGATACAGAGGGTATCACCCTTCTTGACCCTGCAGCCAGCCTCAACAAAAGGTGGGGCATCCGGTGCAGGCGCCCTGTAAAAGGTACCCACCATAGGAGCAACCATTTCTATAAGGTTTTCGGGGTGCTCTACTTCTTCTACAATCGCCCCTGCCTCCTGGAAAGGAGAACTCTCCCCTCCAGGTGCACAACCTCCTGCACTGATATCCTTCCTGATGGCGACCTTCATTTCTGTGGTCTCCACCTGAATCTCATTGAGATTTGATTCATCCAATATCTTGATCAGTTCTTTGACATCCTCAATATCCATCTTTCCATCCTCCGCAGAAGAGCGTGATGAACGCTTCACAGTCTTCTGTTTTCTGGCTTGTTCCCCGGATTTACTTTCAACTTCCGGAGCAGCAGCTGTTGTAGTAGCAAGAGGGATTTCTCCGCTTCTCACCTTTTCCCTGTATTCGAAGAACCTCCTTGCAATAGGAGGGAAAAGAGCATAAGTAATATAGTCCTCCTCCGATTCTGCCAGTTCCTTGATCTCTTCTTTGGTCTTTTCAAATTTATTCTCCAGTAAGTCTGCGGGCCGGCAGGTGATGGGCTCCTCATCTCCGATGATCAGCCTCTGAACCTCGGGATCAATCGGTGCCGGAGACCTTCCATAAGACCCCCTCACATAATCCTTGACCTCCTGGGGCACCATCTTGTATCTGCTGCCGGTCAAGACATTGAGCACCGCCTGGATACCGACAATCTGACTGGTAGGGGTTACCAAAGGAGGATAACCCAACTCTTCACGCACCTTCGGTATCTCATTGAGCACCTCTCCAATGCGGTGCAGTGCATTCTGTTCCTCCAGCTGGCTCACCAGGTTGGTGATCATCCCACCTGGAACCTGGTGGTCAAAAACCTTCATATCCGTAATCCTTGTTACACCACGCTCATAACCGCGCTTGCGCCTCAGATCCTCCCAGTAATTGGAGATCTCAAAGAGCAGCGGTATATCCAGTCCGGTATCCCACTCAGTCCCCTGCAGGGAGCGAACCAGTGTTTCTACAGGTGGTTGGGAGGAACCGAAAGCCAGCGGCCCAGAACAGGCGTCAAAAACATCCAGCCCCGCCTCCACCCCCTTCAGACAGGAACCGATGGCCATTCCACCGATATAGTGGGTGTGGAGCTGAACGGGAACATCGAGCCTTTCCTTGAAAAGAGAAACGAGCTCATAGGACACATAGGGAGAGATCATGCCGGCCATATCCTTGATGCAGATCGAATCAGCACCCATATCCTGCAAGCAGAGTGCGGTTTCCAGGTAATGTTCCTTGGTGTGTACAGGGCTCAGTGTATACACAACACATGCCTGGAGGTGTTTCCCTGTTTTTTTGACCGCCCGCATGGGCACCTCCAGATTGCGCACATCATTTAAGGCATCGAAGACACGAAAAATATCAATACCTGTCTCTGCAGCCTTGTACACAAAAACTTCTGCCAGATCATCAGGATAGTTGGCATATCCCACCAGGTTTTGTCCGCGCAGCAACATCTGTAGTGGAGTCCGCTTCACATATTTTTTAATCGTCCGGATCCGGTCCCAGGGGTCTTCATTCAGGTAGCGAATACAGACATCAAAGGTTGCCCCTCCCCACATTTCCAAAGAAAAATAGCCCACCTGGTCGATCCGTTCCAAAATGGGAACCATATCCTCTGTATACATCCGGGTGGCCCAAAGGCTCTGATGAGCATCCCTCAGTGTCGTATCTGTGATTTTTGGTCTCATAAGCAGCACATCCTCCATCACAAGCATAAATCCGCGCCGGTCTCATTACCGGCTTTGCATCTATACCTATCTACAGTGTTTCCATTGACTATACATTATCTAGATGATTATATATGTGCTCTTCAGATATTTCAAGACTTTTGGTGCAAGTATACAATATCCTGGAGGCTATGGCTTTGGTATGACATAAATACTGCCTGGTTCCAAAAGGGCTACACGCCCAACCACATCTTTGATTTTTTCCGCCTCAGAACCGGAAAGAGATGTTCCCTGGATGATCACAGTTGCGGATTGATCCTGAATTAAAACAACAGCATCCTTGAAGCCCTGGGCGACCACCAATTTTTCCAGTTCCACCTCACGAGCGGTGCGCTCTGTGATCTTCATCAACTGCTGCTGAGCATGATCTCTGGTTTCCACACTTGATGCGGGGTTGCCTGCAATTTCCTTCAACACATCTACCTGCTGACTGCGGATGCGGTCCCTGGTCAGACGACAGTCAACAAAAAAATTCCTGCTTTTTTACTTTTTCAGAATCGCTCTTCTTGGGAGACTGCTGCTGTGACTGCTGCTGAGCCTGCTGCAGTTCAACCTCCAGCAACGGGGCTTTAACCTCTTTGGCAGGGAGGGCCTTATTTAAAAAAAAACCAGCTTCCAGCAATAAGGATAATCAGGAAACCAAGGCTGAGTATGATTACCTTTTTCCTCTCACAAACAAGATAAACCATATCATTACCCGCCTTCTTTCGACAAGACTGTAACCTTATGGGCCGGAACAGCCAGAACGGTAATAACTGCCTGCACCAATTCTTCACGCAGCCCGGGATCCCTGGCCCCCTCTGCCAGCACCAAGACCCCGGCGATTTCAGGGCTTTTTGCCCTGATCAATACAGGTTCCTCCTTACCTCCGGAAACAGTTTGGAGGAGCACCAGATTTTCCTCTTCATTGGCCTCTGTGGTTGTGCGATTTCCCCCGGACTGGTCCTTTTCCTCAACTGTTCTTGTCTGTTCAGAAAGGTTTTTGGCGTATAGATATTCAGGCCCGGCAGCCATGGTGATAGTCACCTGAACATCACCGGAACCGGCAATAGAACTTAAAACCCCTTCCAATCTCCTTTCCAGTTCTTTTTCCGCTGTGCTGAGACCCTCCTCACCCTTCTTTTCAGCGGCTTGATAGCCAGGTGATATAGAAGACTTCTCTTTTGGAGAAACCCAGCTGCCTGCGTAGATCAGCAGGAACAGCCCTCCTGCAAGTATCAGGATCAGCTTCCACATCCCGGGAGAACGGGCGAGGTTCCATTCCTTATTGTTCTTCAATCTCTCCCACCACTGTTCGATAATTCCCTTTGGTTCAGACATAAAAATCACCACCTCATCATTCCATAGTTACTACTACCTTGGAGGGCTGCAAGCCATAAAGAGAAGCCACAGTTGATTGAACCTGCTTGAATAGCCCCTCATCGCTGTCCTCAACCTTTTCGGCCTGCTCACCATCCCCGGGTTCGATGCTTACCCTTTTTACAGGGTCCACAATAGACTGTGATCTCTCCTTTTTGATCACAATTTCCACTTTCTCAATAACCCCGACACTATCCAACGAAGAACCGGCTACAAACTGCACTCTGGCTTCCGCCTGTTCCACCCCGGGCACCATTTGTGCTATGACGGCAACCTGCTCCTCTATTCTTTTCCCATAATTGCTTCGCGCCTGTTCCACTTGCACCTGCTGCAGCTGTTTCCCCTGGTTAAGGATCTCATCCAGTTCTTGCTTATTTCCCTCCTGGATATCCAATTGAAGTTGCGGTTCCTGTTGAATAAGGGAAACGATAGGATTCAATATGGTAATCAGCACAAAGAGCCCCACTACCACCTCCAAAAACCGCCGTGTCTCCTTCATCGGCAGAAGCATCTCGATAAAAACAGCGATAAGTATGATAAAGATAATGTTTCTCACCAATAGATATATAGTTTCCATCTACAACACCCCACTCACCGCAGCATGACCACGACATTGCTCAACCCCACAATAATTGTAAGAGCGATGAAGAACATCAACCCAACCGCCGCCACAGCAGCGAAGACAAGCAGGAGATAATTACCCAGGAGGTGAAGGCTTTCACTTAGTTCCTGCGCCCCTAAAGGCTGAAGCAGTGCGGCGGCCAGCCTGTACATCACAGCCGCAGATAAAATCTTGACGACAGGAAGGGTGCACAGGAAAAGAATAGCCAGAACCCCAACAATACCAACAGCATTTTTAATAAAGAGTGAGCAGCCGGCAACAGCATCCACGGCATCGGTGAGAACACCCCCAACTACAGGGACAACGGCACCTGTAAGATATTTTACTGTGCGCAGCCCAACCCCATCTGTAACCGCTCCGGCTACCCCCTGAACCCCCAGAATACCGGTAAAGACAGTCAACAAGAGGCCCGTCAAGAGCATACTCCCATCCCGGAAGAGATCCGCCAGGCGAGAGACCTGAAACCGCTCTGATAGACTGCTGACAATACCGAGAATGGCGGCACAAAAGATCAGAGGAAAAACGATATTCTGAATAAGTGTTGCTATAATATTTAACGAAACATAGATCACGGGATGCATCAAAGCAACAGTTGTGAGGCTTCCCAGGGCAGCCATCAAGGTCAAGAGTATAGGGATCAGTGACTGCATAAATCCCACCATATTACCGATGGCATCCCTTCCTGTCTGTATAGCTATAGTAAAGGAACTCAAGGCAACAGTGAGCAGCGCTATAATACCAATGCTGTGTGCGAGCTTGGCCACCGTATTCTGCTCAAAAGCACTTTGCAGGTGCTCCAGGATGGCCAGCAGTGCCCCCAGGACGATCAATTTGCCCAGGAGGGATGTATGGGTAAGAAACTCCCGACAGAAGTAGCTGATCAAGGCCTTAAAAATGCCGGAGATGTCCATTTCCAGTTTTCCCTGACGCGCATCCTCAAAAATCTTAATCAGACTGAAACCGGAAATCTTGTCATCGATATCCTGGTCTATTTTTTTTAAAAAAGCATCCAGGTCCTCTAAATTAAGCTGATCAAACTGGTCAGAAATCAATGCTTCTGAATCAGACGCCAGGGAAGGGCAGGGTGTGATCAGCAAACAAAACATAAAGCAAAGACATATAATGAAAGATTTTGCTTTCAACAGTACCCCTCCCTTAAGCCTATCTATGGAAGCAGCAGGGCAACATATGACTCTACTACCTACGGAAGCAGCCGCACCACTACTTGCAGAACCGCAGTAAAAATCGGGAGAGCCAGCAAGAGGATCAATATTTTTCCCGCCAGTTCAATTTTACTGGCAATAGTACCCTCTCCGGCATCACGACAGATCTGAGCACCGAATTCAGCGATATAGGCGATCCCCAGGATTTTTAACAGAGTAACCAGATAGAGCTCGTCCACCTGAGCCTTATGGGTCAGATCTCGAAAAAGATTAATAATGGCACCCATTTTGCTCAGCACCAGGATAAAGATGAGCACACCGAAGCCTAAAGCCAACAGCAGGGCCATCTCCGGCCGCACCTCCCTGAGCAGCACCGCAAAAACAGTGACAACCAGGGCAATACCCACGATATTTAAAATCTCCATAGTTCATTCACCAAGCTTTTAGAAGAGGTGAAAAACCGAGCGCACCACATGGAACAGCTCGTTGATCAGCTGCACCACCATAATTAAAACCACAACTACACCCGCCAGGGTGAGCATCTGTGCCTGCTCTTCCTTTTCAGCCTGCTTTAAGATGATGTTCAATACTGAGATCAAGATCCCCAGACCCGCAATTTTAAAGATAATGTCGACATCCATCTTCCGGCACATCCCCCCTTAAAGCAGCAAAAGCACAATACTAATGCCCGCCAGAAACCCCCCATATTGCCATAAACGCGCATTTTTTTCCTGGTCACGCCGCGACTTTTCCTCCTCTTTGCGGAGGTGCAGGGAGGTGAGAGCTATATTTTTGTGCTGCTCCTGGCGATCCGAAATTCCCAGCAGTTCACCGAATGAATATAAAATAGCGTAGTCCTCGCGGTTCAAAGCTGTCGAACTCCAATTCTTTTGCAGTGCCTTTCCCCAGGCCTCAGCAACTGTGCAGCCCTGACCGGCGGCGATCAATTCCCCTGCCTCAGCAAAAATCCTGGCGATAATATCTCCCCCGGACTGGCCAATTTTTTTCAGAGCCGAGGGGAGTGGAGTGGCAGCGTAGAGAATCTCTGTATCCAGCATCTGCAGGGCATCCTGGAGAAATCTCAGTTCTGCGGAGCGCCGTGAGTAAAAGGAAGCCACCTTCATACCGGCCATCCCCATTGATCCGATCACTAAACAAGCCCCGACCATTTTCCACATCACACTATCTCCCCTCCACTCAGCCAGCCCGGATAACCGACTGCCGCAACTCATTATAGACACCCTCAATTGTGCCCGGCCCCTTCCTCTTGCTCAAAAAAACATAGCGCCGAAAAACCTGGCGGTCGATCAGTTCCCGCAAAAAAGGGCGCTCCTCCAGTTCCCCCCAGGAGGAGGCATGAACAGTAGCCAGGATGCTGACCCCGGTATGAACCATCTCCCAGATAGCAGTCACATCCCCGGCCCGCCCGATCTCATCTGTGGCGATCACCTGTGGTGCCATGGAGCGCAGGAGCATAACCATTCCTTCCGCCTTGGGGCAGTGATCCAGGACATCCACACGTGGCCCCAGGTCATGCTGGGGAACCCCTTCACAGCAGGAAGCCAGTTCACACCTCTCATCAACAACACCGACTGTCAGCGCCGGGAAACGCAGTTCCGGGACACCGTAGCTGATAAAGCGCACCAGGTCTCTCAGCATGGTGGTCTTCCCTGCACAGGGAGGAGATACAATCAGGGTATGGTAGGGGCGAGCGGTGCGGATATTCAGTACATAGGGAAGCAGGGGACGGGCTGACCCTGGGACCGCGCGGGCAATCCGGAAGTTTAAACTGCCGATCTCCCTCATTGTTTTCAGTGATCCACCCTCCAGTACGGCCCTCCCCGCAAGACCGACACGATGCCCCCCTGGCAGAGTAAGAAACCCCTGCCTGAACTCCTCTTCAAAGGCATAGAGCGACCCCTGGCTGATTAACTGCACTGTTTTCTGAACATCCTCACGAGTTACAAAATAGGCACCGGAAATCAGCGGAGATGTTCCCCCATTTTGATCCAGGAAATACTCCTTTTGGTTCAAACACACAGCCAGTGGGCGGTTCATCCGCAGCCGAACCTCCTCTAAACCATCCACAACAGCACCGGGCATCAGCCCCAGAATCTCTCTGATAGGTGGTGCGATAAAGGGGAGAATTTCCTGAAGACCCCTGGACGCAAGCCGCGTCATCTACATACCCCCTCAATCTCTCTGGTACTATTGATATATATTTACGATTTTCCATGATTATGAAAAATAAAAACACCGCTTATTAAGTCTAATTAAGCGGTGTAGATTCTATCAGGTGACTGTCACCGTCACCTATGTTTCCCTTTATTCATCTGTTCCGCACGGTGACTATCACCGCTATCGAGTCGTCAGTCGTCCTCCCCCTTCTCCCAGCCTTCAGGCATGGGCATCGACCCATCATTTACAAAAACCACTTTACTGCAGTTGGGACAGGTTACCTCGATGATGTCCTCGTCATCGATGATGTCGGATTCGAAGCAGATGATATCATGGCACTGGGGACATTCAACTTCTACATAATCGATGTCATCATCTTCACAGCAGAAGAACTCTTCATCATCATCATCAAAATCCAGTTCATCATCATCATCTTCAAATTCTTCAAAGAGTTCTTCATCAAAGCTGTCCATGTAATCCTCGAGGTCCTCCACAGCAACCTGTAGATCCTCTAGCTCATCTGTCAGGTCGGCAATAATATCCACAACCTGTTTGAGAATACGCCCCTCATCCTTGCCTTCATCTAATTTCAGGCCCTCAACCAGTCCCTGCAGGTATGCTATCCTTTCCCGCAAATCATCCACTTTTCCAACCTCCTGGTGTTTGTTTTATACTTATTACTTTAAACTAAGCACGTTCCAGGTATTCACCTGTTCTGGTATCTACCTTGACAACATCCCCTTCTTCTACGAAGAGTGGCACCTGAATTTTCAAACCAGTTTCCAGGGTTGCCGCTTTTGTGGCACCGGAAGCGGTATCCCCCCGCACACCCGGCGCTGCAGCAACAACCTTAAGCTCCACAGAATGGGGTAAATCAATACCCATCAATTCGCCATTATAGGTAAGCAGGATAATGTTCATGTTTTCTTTCAGATAATTGATATTATCCCCCAGTTGTGCCAGGGTAATGCTCATCTGGTCATAGGTTTGGTTGTCCATGAAAACAAAGGAATCCCCATCACGGTAGAGATACTGCACCTCCTTCCTTTCCATATGTGCCCTGTTGACCTTCTCTCCGGCCCGGAAGGTACGCTCGATCACACCCCCGGTGCGAATATTTTTCAGTTTAGAGCGCACAAAGGCAGATCCCTTACCGGGTTTGACATGCTGAAACTCCACAACACTATATACATCCCCATCAACCTCAATTGTTAAACCTGTTCTGAAATCATTTGTAGAAATCATCTTTCCTCATGCCCCTCACTTCCCAAAAATATTCCCGGCCAAATCTATCAAACTACAACCAGGTCCTTGGTAACAGGTGTAAGGATTTCGCAGCCGTTCTCTTTGACAAGGACGGTGTCCTCAATCCGCACACCTCCCCATTGGGGGATATAAATACCTGGTTCAATTGTGATCACCATCCCGGGCTCCAAAACTATATCAACTTCCTGAGCGATCCTGGGAGCCTCATGCACAGCCAGCCCCACCCCATGTCCCAGGGAATGGACGAAGTAGTCGCCGTAACCCGCATCTATAAGAAATTCACGTGCCGCTGCATCCACCTCTGCTGCGCGAACCCCCGCCCAAACAGCCCTCAGACCTCGCTCCTGGGCTTCCTGTACAAGCTCATAGATCTCCTGCTGTCTGGCAGAAACCGTTCCTATACAGATGGTTCTCGTCAGGTCCGCGGCATATCCTTGATAAGTTGCTCCGAGATCCAGAGTGATCAGTTCACCCCGCCTTAATTTTTTTCTCAGTTGCTGAACCGTGGGGCAGAGCGCCCCTTTCACCTGAGGCAGCAATGGTCTCAAAGGCGAGATGGCCGCTGCCGTGGCTCCTCATATAATATTCCAGTATGCCGGCAACCTGCTGCTCACTCTGCCCGGGGTGTATCTCCCCCAGCAGATAGCGGAACGCACTGGCTGTAATGACTCCCGCTTCCCGAATCAGATCAATCTCAGATTCATCCTTCACCAGGCGCAGCTTTTCCACCAAATCCTGTACAGGGAGCAGCTCTCCCGCAACAGCATCCTGTAACATCTCCCACTGCCGGTAAGTAATGAAATCCTTTTCAAAACCGATCTCGCCAATCCCCTGAGACTCTGTGACTTCCGCAAGTGCTTTGGTAAAGTATCTTTTATAAAGGATAAACTCGCAGTGAGATGCCTCTTGTAGTGCCTGTTCTTTATATCTCCCATCTGCAAATAGATATGATTCCTGCTGTGTCACCAGCAGTTGTCCCTCCCCACCGGAGAATCCACTGATATAAAAGACATTCTCCGGCCTGGAAACCAAAAGAGCTTCCAACTGCTGATGTTCCAGAATATGACGAAGATTGCTCAGTCGTTTTTGGTAATTTGCGGTCATTTGTCCTGCCTTCCTTAAATAGATGTCTGATGCCGGAAGTCGGAAGTCAGAATTATACATGAACTTCTTCATGCTGATTCAGCAACACCCCCCGACTCCTGCACTGTTTTCATCATCTGTTGGCTTCACCGTCTAAGTGACATTTTGTTCCTTCCCTAGTTCATATATCTAACCTTGCTCATTTAAATCGACCCAGGATACTCACGTTTTTATTACTGACAACTAAGGATCAATCCGGAAAACAGAAGTCTAAAGTATCCAGTAACTTCCTTGTGTTACTAAAGGGGAGAGCAAAGTGTTTATCTTTTTTTCCAACGACCAACGACCAACCACTAACACACTAACACACTAACCACCATTCTGGTATGATTTGATCAGATGGCATGCTGCAGTCAGGGCAAGATGGTAACTCAGATGCCCGAAACCGGTTATCTGGCCCCAGGCGGCGGGAGTGACTACAGAGCGACTGCGCCAGGATTCGCGAGCGGTAATGTTGCTCATGTGCACCTCAATTACCGGAATGTTCACACTCCTTACAGCATCATGAATAGCATAACTGTAGTGTGTTAAAGCACCGGGGTTGAGGATGATCACATCAAAATTTCCCCGGGCATCATGAATTTGGTCAATCAACTCCCCTTCGTGGTTGGATTGGAAGGCAGCAACATCAACACCTTCAGCTTGCCCCTGCTGCTGAAGTTCACGATTGATCTGTTCCAGTGTCAACCACCCGTAGATTTCTTCTTCTCGCTCCCCCAAAAGGTTGAGGTTCGGCCCGTGCAGCACCAGCACCCTCGCCATTCTTTTCACCTCTCACTCTTTAATCCTCTACTGCCGTCTGTCCTAATTTGCAAATCGCCTTGCACCTAATAACAGCCCAATAGTAACAACTCTAATCCGTTATCTTTCCAGAATGCTTCACACCATCCATTGAAAAGTACGTTTATCTACTGTCCACTGACCGTCAGATTTGCTACGCGAATGGTAGGCGCCCCTTTGCTGGCGAAAAAGCGCAGATCACTGCCTACAGCATCCACACGATCAAGCAATTCCAAGATATTGCCAGCTATTACCATGCCCCGTACCGGTGTAGTTAATTCTCCGTTGTGAATCCAAATTCCTGCCGCTCCCAGTGAAAAATCTCCTGAAATAGGATTGGCGGTGTGCATACCCATCACCTCAGTGAGGTAGAAGCCCTCCCCTGTTCCCCGGATGATCTCCCCAGGCTTGCACTTTCCCGCGGACAGATAAAAGTTGGTGCTCCCTAACTGCGGTGGTGACTGGAAAGAGCCGCGCACAGCGTTCCCTGTTGAAGAAACACCGTCTTTGGCCGCTGTATAAGAGTTGTGCAGAAAACCCTGCAAAACCCCTCCCTCCACAAGCACTGTCCGCTGGGTAGGGACACCCTCACCATCAAAGGGAGAGCTTAAAATCCCACCCGGTCTGGCACCATCATCAGCAATATTCACTTCTGTGGATGCCACCCTTTCACCGACTTTTCCGGCAAAAAGGGATCTCCCCTTTTGAACGGCTTCCGCGCTGAGAGCCGAAGCCATCATCCCCAGGAAACTGGCTACAACATAGGGATCCATTATCACAGGCACCCGTTTCGTCTTCAAGCGCTGCGCACCGAGCATACGCACTGCCTTAGAGGCAGCCTCTTTGCCGATGTCCTCCACATCCAGTTCCTTTAACTTGCGCACAAAATCAACGGAAAACCCAGTTTGCAGATCACCGTCTTTTCCCGCCACAAAGGCCGCAACACCCCCGCAAAAGGACCCCTTAGATGTAAGGGATATACCTTCAGTGTTGGCAATGGCTATCTCAAAGCGAACCTCTTCATAGCTCACCTGTTCTGTGATGCGCACCAGTTGATCAAAAGAGCGGCCGCTTCTTTCTATCCGGCGTGCCAGCTCGATCTTTTCCTCCAGTGAAACCTCACCAAGACTAGAATCATCAATATCAAGTTCCGGATAATTTTTAGCTGGCTGAGGAAGTGTATAGTAGGCATCCTCACTGGCAGCCCGGGCATTGGCCAGTGCTGCCTCCAGGGTACCAACAACATCACCCCGGGTCAAACCCGTGGTGTAGGCATACCCCAGACGGCCGCTCTGGATCACCCGCACGCCCAATCCTGCATCCTGGGCAATCTTGAGGTTTTCCACCTCACCCTCCCTCACCTCGATGCTCAGTTCTTCCTCACGGTCAAAGAAGGCCTCTGCATGCTCGACATTGCGGTCTTTAGCTTCTTCAATAACTGCTGCTACCAGTTCACTGCTGACAAGTTTTTCATCTCTGTTCATCAGTTATCACCTTCATCTTCCAGTATTCCACCGACAACAAGGTCCGGGATCCTGATGGTTGGCTGGGCATCAGATACCGGCACCCCCTGCCCATCCTTCCCACAGGTGCCTATCGTAAAACCAGGGTCATTTCCCACCCGGTCGATCTTCTGCAGCACCTCAGGGCCATTTCCGGTGAGAGTGGCACCCCTTACAGGCTCATCGATCTTACCGTCCTTGATCAGATACCCCTCCAAAACCTCGAAAACAAAGTCCCCGGTAGTTGTATTCACCTGCCCGCCCCCCATGCGGCGCACAAACAGTCCGCTGTCCGTCTCCCGGATGATCTCCTCAGGAGAGTGCTCACCAGGGGCGAGGTAAGTAGTGGACATGCGTGGTATCGGCCTGTAGCGGAAGGTTTCTCTTCTGGCGTTCCCTGTGGGATTCACCCCATCCTTTTGTGAGGTGATCCTGTCATACATAAATTTTTGCAAAATCCCCTTTTCGATGAGCACATTGCGCTGTGCGGGATTGCCCTCATCATCGAATCTGAATGAGCCGTATTTGCCGCTTATAGTTCCGTCATCAATAACGGTCACCAGTTCTGAAGCCACCTGCTCCCCTTTTCTCCCGGCATAAACAGAGAGGTTCTTCTGCACCAGATCCGCCTCCAGCCCGTGGCCACAGGCCTCATGGATCATGGTACCCCCAGCCTCACCGGAGATCACCACATCCATCCGCCCCGCCGGGGCACGGCGCGCTTTGAGCATGAGGAGTGCACGCTCAGCCGCACGCCTCCCCAAATCTGCCGCCTTTACCTCCTCAAACAGCTCAAATCCTTTGGTGCCACCCGCGGAATCGTACCCGGTCTGGATCACCTTCCCATCTGATGCCACCACATGCACCACCAGACGGGAGCGCACCCGCTCATCCTCCACATAAACACCCTCACTGTTGGCGATCGTCACCTGCTGGATGATATCCGCATACCCCGCACTGACCTGGCGGATCAACTGCTCATCCTTGGCACGAGCGGCCTGTTCCGCCTCTTTGACCAGGGCGACCTTCCTGTCAATCCCCACCTTGTCCGGTCTCTGCTCAATAGGTAGGCTCACCGGGGATTCCCGTTTTTGAAGAACTATAGGAGTAGGGGTTTCTGCCGCTGATCCTGCTTCTGCCCCACCTTCTGTTTGTGCTTCAGCTTTGGCTTTTAATCCTGCTACAGCTGTATCTCCAGCTCTACTGATATCTCCCGTCTCACCGAGCCCACCCACTGCCACCTGACGAGCCAGTTTCAATAAGCCTTTCATGGTAAGATCAGTTGTATAACCATAAGCGGTATTCTCCCCCCCGCACAACCCTAATCCCGGCCCCCTGGTCACGCCCGGAGATCACCCGCTCGATCTTACCGGCCTCCATGCTGACCCTGGTCTGAGTGCTCCTCTCCATAAAGACCTCAGCAAAGTCCCCATTCCTGCCGGCAACCTGCAAAACCTCTTCTAGATCAACTTTGGCAATCATACACTTCCCTCACAAACCTGGATAATATTTCTCCATATTATTTCTTCCATAATACTCTGGTTGTTTCCTATTGTCTACTTTTTCTCCGCTGCATATGCAAAAAAGACCCCAAAAAGGGGCAATGACTGCTTTATTGCTTTATTTGTATTGCCTAGGGAAGGAACTTTTCGGGATGCTGATTTCGGATACTACATAAGGAAGGGAAAACCTACTTGATAATAAACCACCAGATGTGCCACAACAGCCATGAAATAGATGAATACAACAAACTGGGTACCGCGATAGGCTGTCGCCTCTCACTCCCAATGGACGGGGGGAGTAGGATTTTTTTTCTTTGCTTTTTTATGACGTAAATGATGCATTACTTGATTTGACATTATGGAATTATTTTATTGAACATGAACAATCATACACGGAAAGGA
>NZ_CDRZ01000263.1 GCF_000946815.1 Syntrophaceticus schinkii
GATAGCCTTTATCAGAGAGGACATACTCCTTAAAAGCCTTGGTACCACCCCTGACCGAAAAACTGAAGACATAACCGTTAAAATTTCTCCCCTTCTCCTTGCCTTGAAGATAAAAAATATTATCACCCGTAATAATCCCCATGTCAGCGACAACAATAATCCTGCCGGTATCATAGTTTCTTCTGACCTCGCCGATGACCGGCCGGAAGGTCTCCTTATCCGTCGTATTGCCCGGAAACAGATCATAATGCAGCGGGATCCCGTCCGCATCCATCGCCAGACCCATCTGCACAATGGGGTCGCGGCGTTTCTCTTTGCTCAGTCCCAACCTGCGTAACTCATCCTCTTCATCGATCTCAAAATAAAAATTTGTTACATCGTAATAGATCGTTTTCGTATTGCGTCCATATTTCTCAGTGATCTGAGCGTTCAGATACCTTTGGAACTCCTTCGAAATCTCAGAAAAGTGTGAAAGAGAACGATAGACATCTACTAAGGAGAAATTGAAGCGTTCGAAATAGCGACCCTTTTCCTCGAAAGCCTTCTTCTTAGAGCCAGGCGAGAGCAATCTAGAGACGACAAGCATAATCATTATGGAATTCGTATTGTACTTAAACTTCTTATGCCTGGACTTGTTCTTAAAAAAAACATCCAAGCGGAGTTCGTGGTAAATCTTCAAGATGGCGGCATACCCGAAGTTTTTTCTGTTGTCCGTATCGGGAGCGAGCTTCTCATCCATATCGACCGACAAAGATAACTTCTTCTCCGCTTTTTCCTCTTCCGTCATCCGGCGAGCAACTTTTTTGAAATGGGCAATAGGGTCATCATATTCCTTCTCCAGAACATCTAAATAACCGAGAGATTTAATCGTTTTAGCTCTGGGTTTGCCAGTTGCCTTGTCACGATAGGCTTTTTCAATAGAAAGATAGACTCTGCCGTCTTTTCTGCGGGACTGTTTAAGATTCAAAAGAGCACCTCCCCAAACAAAGGATGTATAGTTTTATTATACCACAATATACTATACGATCCTATACCTAAAAAAGAAATAAAAACAGAAAAAAAAATGCCCTTGAAGCGTTTTGCCGCAAGGGTTTCAGGATTTTCGTTTTTAGTTAAGGTGTAAAACTAACGTGCGGTGTGATTTTTAGGTATCTCTACGTTCCCGCAGTTCTTACAGGAATGTATACACAATGTTATTATTTATCATCGTGTACGGTTTTTGATTAATTAAAATATTGTGGAATGGAATGCCTAATTTAATGAAAAGTCCAGTAACGCCTCAAACTATGGCAAATTGTTTGAAATAAGCGAAAACTTCCTGGAGATGATTTTAATGAATAGCTTCGGCAGTGCGCTTTTTCTTGTTTTAATCATTAGTAGTGTCATATTGCTCATGATATCTTATGTTTATCCAAAACGTTATTTTGGGGAACTGACCATTGTATTAATTGCATTCACACTGTTGTTATTTACGATAAAAGACTTTGCCGGTTCGGCGGCCAATTTCTTTTCCGCCCCTACTTTTTCTGTTGATTTGCTTTCTGTCATAGTCTTAGGGTTAATTGGTTTAGCTTTTGTTATATCGCTGATTCGTTTATTTAAGAAAATCATGAAAAAGAAAGAGTAATGGGCTTCATCCTCTTTTTTGGCCTTAACATACAGTTCCTTAAATTCATCAGAGGCATTGGATTCTACTGAGGCAGCGAAACGGATTTTTGTATACCGCCAGGTACGGGTTCTCACATGCATTGAGGATAATTTCTGTTTCACAAAAGTAAATTACTCAAGCCTGACCCCCTATTCTATGTTAGAATTTATACATACTAAGGGAAAATACATATCCAACCTGTCAGGTGGATTTTTTAGAAGGGATTGTCAACATGAGCAAAACATTAGTATTAGCTGAAAAGCCCTCTGTAGGAAGGGATATAGCCAGGGTTCTGAACTGCAGGCAAAAGGAGAACGGCTATTTTGAAGGCAGTAAATACATCGTTACCTGGGCTCTGGGACACCTGGTCACATTAGCTGATCCCGATGTCTACAATAAAAAATATGCAACATGGAGAATTGAGGACCTGCCTATGCTGCCCTCGCAGTTGAAGCTTGTTGTGATCAAGCAGAGCGGCAGGCAGTTTAATGTCGTTAAACAGCAAATGCATAAAAAAGAAGTCGATAAGATTGTTATTGCCACTGATGCCGGGCGTGAAGGCGAATTGGTTGCCAGATGGATCATCGAAAAGGCCGGTGTCAAAAAACCGATTAAAAGGCTGTGGATCTCTTCTGTCACAGATAAAGCTATTAAGGAAGGTTTCAACAGGTTAAGGGATGGGAAGGGATATGAAAAACTTTATGCCTCTGCTGCTGCCCGGGCTGAGGCTGACTGGTATGTGGGCATCAATGCCACACGTGCCCTCACTTGCAAATTTAATGCCCAGCTTTCCTGTGGAAGGGTTCAAACCCCCACACTGGCCATCATCGCTCAAAGGGAAGAGAAAATCCAAAGCTTCAAACCGATAACTTATTATGGCATCACTGCCTCAGCAAACGGCTTAAAGCTGATCTGGCAAGACCGACGGAATCAAAACACCAGAAGCTTTGACAAGGACAAATGTGATCAGATACTTAGGTCAATCCAGAATAAGAATGCTGGAATAATAGAAGTAAATAAGGCCTATAAGAAAAACTACCCTCCCAGATTATATGATCTTACTGAACTGCAGAGAGATGCCCATAAGCTTTTCGGCTATTCAGCAAAGGAAACCCTCTCCATCATGCAAACCCTGTATGAAAGACATAAGTTGTTAACCTATCCCCGGACCGATTCCAGATACATTTCTACAGATATAGTGGATACCTTGAAGGATCGAATTAAGGCCTGCGGAATTGGACAATATTCGAAGCTGGCTTATCAGGTTTTGAAAAAGCCGATCAAAGCAAACAAATCCTTCGTTGATAACAGTAAGGTTTCTGACCATCATGCCATTATACCCACAGAACAGATATTTTTTCGGCTCATTGACTGAAAAGGAGCGGAAAATATATGATCTGGTTGTTAAGCGATTTTTTGCTGTCTTCTATCCGCCCTTCGAATACGAACAAACAACAATAAAAGCTAAGATAGGAAATGAGCTGTTTACCGCTAGGGGTAAAATTGTGCTCAACCAGGGTTGGAAAGAAGTCTATGACAATCAATTCGATGATCAAGAGGAAGAGGACGATGATATCGGTGAGCAAAAACTACCCTCGCTGAACAAAGGTGATATTTTGAAGGTCACCTCTGTTTCCCAAACCACTGGAGAAACCAAACCGCCGAGACCGTTTAATGAAGGAACCCTGCTGTCAGCAATGGAAAACCCCGCAAAGTATATGGCCGGTGAAAGCAAAAACCTGATTAAAACAATCGGTGAAGCCGGGGGACTGGGAACAGTAGCCACCAGGGCCGATATCATCGACAAGCTGTTCAACACCTTCCTCATTGAAAAGAAAGGGCAGGATATTTTCCTAACAGCCAAGGGCAGGCAACTCCTTGATCTAGTGCCTGAGGATCTTAAATCTCCGGCACTCACTGCAGAATGGGAACAGAAGCTGAGTTCCATTGCTAAGGGCTCCCTGAAAAAAAATGCCTTCATTCATGAAATGAAGCTGTACGCCAAAGCAGTTGTCAATGAAATCAAGAACAGCGAAAAAACTTTCAAAACATGATAACCTGACCGGAAACAGATGCCCTGAGTGTGGAAAATATATGCTTGAGGTCAACGGTAAGAGGGGCAGAATGCTCATCTGCCAGGATAGAGAGTGCCGGCACAGAATAAGCATATCCAAAAGGACCAATGCCAGATGCCCTGAATGCCATAAAAGGATGGAGCTGTACGGTGAGGGAGAGGGGCAGATCTTTTCATGCAAATGCGGCTACCGAGAGAAGCTCTCTGCTTTTAATAAGAGAATGCAAGATAGAAAAAGCAGTGTTTCCAAGCGGGAGGTAGCAAACTATATGAAGAAACAGAAAAAGGAAGAAGATAAGCTGATCAACACTGCTCTGGCAGATGCCCTCGCTAAACTGAAGCAGAAATAACCACCGACCAGCCGCGGGGACGGTCACTTTGGCAGGCGAACGACCAGCCACATGCACCGTCCCCTTGGCAGGTCAAACCCTTACCGCTAACTTCTCTCCATATTGGATGATCTGGCGCAGGCATCCTCCCTGGCTGATCCTGTTGAAGATCTCATCCTTATACTGGGGAAACCAACGACTGCCCGCCAGAACAGTAACACCTGTACCCTTAAAGGCTTCAGGGTACAGGGGGGTAGTTGCCCCGGTGAGAACAATTTCCCTTGCCCGATGACAATAGGAGATGACACTGGAAAACGTATCATTGAGAAGAGATGAACTGGTGATTATGACCAGGTCACACTGGGACAAAAGCTCCTCCTGTTGTTCTTCTGGATAAACACCTTGAGAAGCTGCCCTGTCGAAAATAATCAACCTGCTTACCTTCTGTTCCAGTTGCTTAGCGACAGGTTTGATATTGCCTACCATTCCCACAACATCATCCGGTCGCGCATCAATTCCATCAGCAGCATCCGCTACTTTTGAGGGAAGAGCATCATAATCAGCAACAGCATTACAGATGGCGATGCCTAAAGCCGCACTGAGGGGATCCTTTCCCTTAAGCATCATGGATGCCGCCTCCTGTGCATCCATGCCTTCAAATCCACCATCCGGCAGTAATGCACACCCACAGGTTATCTCATTTTTCAGAACATAAGCAACTCCGACTTCCCCATCGTCAAGCTGGACTGCCAACAGTTCGATTCCAATACACACATCCCTGACCTTTTTCCCTTTCAGACGTGGCAGGGCACTTTCATAAATTTTTTGCAGCATCAGCTACACCCCTCTTTTTTTGACAATATATTTAAACCAATGCCCTAGCAGGAAACACAAATGTCATCCTGTCCATGATACCACACCCCGGTCATATACTTCTCTGCGGCAAATTCGTATTTGATTTTTTTATCTACGCTGCCCAAATAACTTAAATACCCACAACTTCATTATGTTCTTTTTTGGCTTCATAAAGGGCTTGATCAGCAGTTCTTATCAATTTTTCAATTGATAATTCATCAGATGGGATTAATGTTTGAACCCCTGCACTGATGGTCAAATACGGGGAAACAGGAGAGAATGGATGGGGGATAGCCAACTCTAACACCTTTTTTCTTATTTGATCAGCAAATTGTACCGCAGTATCTCTGTTCACATGTGGAAGTATGACAGCGAATTCATCCCCTCCATACCTTGCCACGATATCTGAGGAACGTTTTACACAGGCTCTCAATGATTGTGCAACCCACCTTATACAATCATCCCCAGCCTGGTGTCCATAATTATCATTATAAGCCTTGAAAATATCAATATCTACCATGATTAGGGACAAAGGTGAATGATGCCGCTTGCACCTGTCCCATTCTGCTCTTATCGTTCTATCAAAAACAGAACGATTAAAAATGCCTGTTAGACTGTCAGTTTGAGAGAGCTTCTCTAACTTTTGGTTTGCCTCCTCTAATTCCTTGTTTACCCTTTCTAGTTCATCGCTCTTTTCCTGTATTATTTTTTTTATGTTCGAAATCCTCAACATAACTAATATACCTTATGCATGATATAACCCACGCTATTATTAAAAATGCAGTGCTGTTAATATAATTGCCGTACAGTATTTCAGTTGATTGCTGAAAATAAGGCATGAAAGCAATAAACAAGACCTGAGCAGAAAAAAATATGAGCAGTACAGTGAGGGGTGAAAAAAATGGAACCGCGGCAATTGATATCAGTGCCACAATATAGACTATAATCTGACCGTAAGACAATTGATCTAACAAAGCTATACCTACACACCAATACAATAACAGACATGTAAAAGAGATCCCAATAACCTGAATAAGGGTACCACTGGCGGGAATGTTTTTCCCTAGCTTAATAAATACCAATAGATAAAGGATCGAGGCAATAAATAATAAAACATACATTCCACTATAGTAAACATCTGGCTGTTTGAAGAAATCGCTCTTATTTTTAACCAAAGAAATAATAATTAATATACCTTCCAAAATGATGAAGGTTATTGCCGTAACCTTTACTCTTCTGACATTAATCTCATTAACAGTTAAAACAAATTCCCTTTTATACTGCTCCGCAACTGATACGACAAATAAACTTTTTATCAATTGGAATATCTTCAAGAACAAAATTCTACATCTCGCTGCTAATTCCAGTTTCCTTCACCTCATCTTATTTAAATCTTCTGATGCATATGTTATTTGAGGCCTTAGGTGAACTTTTCATTTCCGGGGTATGTAATGGAACTTCCCATTACCATTGACAGAGGAATCAATACTCGATAATCGGAACCGATAATTTGATTCTGACTGGCATATAAACCTTTAAACATCGTATTCTATCGATTTTTCAATATTCTTGATAATCCTTGCAAAATCGATGCAGAATTGCATATCCTTTGTGCCAAGTTTTGTTTTGTAGTAATGCTTGATGTCATTGACATTAGAAACCCTTTCCAGCATCTCTTCAGCTGTTGTATTTGCCACATCATAAACTGATTTATATGCTTTCAATTCACCTCAATCTCTAATGTTACAGCTATGTATGGCATCAAAACTGGAATCTATGTCCTGATGCAATATTTTTCTACTGGGAAGCACATACTGGGTTTTTAGGATTTCCATATATGCTTCTATTGAAATCTTACTCAAATCTATAGAGTATCCCATTTTATCAACTCCTGATATTCTGTATGTTTCCTGAAACTCATCATTAAATAATGAAGGTTGGATCATTTGGTAGGCTTTTTATATTCCTTATTTATTATATCATTCATATTGTAAAGAATCCCATCTTCATTGCCATTGTAAAACCTGCCGCATCAGAAGCGCTAACTTGCAGCAGTAGACGGAACGCAAGAATACGTCATGGACGAATTCCTGATTTTTATTCGTCAGCACTGGGACAACAACACTCCTCATGCATCAAATGTGGTAAAATAGCATTTGAGTAAATTTATTAAATCTTCCTTGAAGGGGTAGTACTGATGGAATGTGTCTACACAGGTAAAACAAAAGATGTATATTCTCTTGAGAACGGAAATTATCTGCTTAAATTTAAGGATGATGTTACAGGAGAAAATGGCGTATTCGATCCTGGTGCAAATACGGTCGGTTTGACCATCGAGGGCGCAGGTAAAGCAGGGCTCAGATTATCAAAATTCTTATTCGAAATATTAAGAGATAAAGGGGTGCCTACCCACTATATCGATGCCAATATAGAAGAAGCCACAATGACCGTAAAGCCAGCAAAGGTATTCGGCAATGGCCTGGAAGTTATCTGCCGCTATCGAGCTGTTGGGAGTTTTTTGCGCCGTTATGGAATGTATGCCAAGGAAGAGCAGCCATTAGACGCTCTTGTTGAATTTACACTAAAAGACGACTCACGCCAGGACCCACCCATTACTGAGGACGCCCTTGTAATGCTGGGAATCCTTTCTTCTGAAGAATACAAAGCAATTAAAGACCTGACAAAGAAAATAGCCGGTATAGTAAAAGATGAACTGGCAAAAAAGGGTATAGAGCTCTATGATATCAAGTTCGAATTCGGCAGAGTAGGCAAAGACAAACAGATCGCCTTGATCGATGAAATCTCAGGCGGAAACATGAGGGCTTATAAGGATGGTAAAAGCATTGAACCACTGCTCTTGGAAAAACTGATGCTGGAAGATTGATCAGCTTTGTTTCTTATCTAACCCAGCACCGTATGCCAATCCAAATGCAGTCCCCAAACCAGCAAAAGCAATAAATACTGGATTACCGGTGATAGCAAACAAAGGTACGGTGATTCATCCACCGATGGTATTCATGGTAGGTGTAGCCTGTTAAATGAAAATGGATCAGGAGAAAAACCGGACCCCTGATCCACGAGAACCGCCCACATGATCCCACGTTATTCAATATTCCGAAAACCTACGGATTGGAACAGATACAACCCTTGTCGGTGTTTTACTGATATATGCCAGCTTTTCCATGATCTTGGCCGCTTCTGCTGTAAAGTATCGTTCATTACACTGGCAGCATACTCCGGCGGGTACGTTTTCAATGATCACCAGGCCATTTTTTGTCCGGTAATCTACATTAACCAGGCGTTCTTTGACAATGCCACCACAAAATGAGCAGTTTGCATACTCATGTTTCATTAAACTCACCTCTTTATCCGGGTTTTCCAGTCTGGCTCCCATTTGTTAGGATCAGGAACATATACGGTAATAAACCGTATCCATCCTTTCGGCAGAAATCCTATTACAATATGAACCGGAGATCTGTCAGTTGTTTTTCCAGAGATTAAACAGCTTGCGCCACGCGGATCATCGGGATACATTTCTATAATCTCTCCTGTCAAAACAGCGTTTTCGAGATCCGCCAACATTAAATAATCATTGTGCCATTCTCTTTCTGCATGTTGGGATATTTCATAACAATTTAAAATTATGGCTTTGCGAATTGCTTCAATGTCCACAAAAAGCCACCCTTTTCTTTTCCAAAATTATACCACACATAGGGATCAGTCTGTTAAATAAAAAGGATCAGGGGAGTATCCCCTGATCTACTGATCCATTATGATCCGCATTTTATTCCACAGTCACACTCTTCGTCAGATTCCTGGGTCTATCGACATCGCAGCCCCGGGCACAGGATGTGTAGTAGGCAAAGAGCTGCAGAGCAACCGCTGACAGCAGCGGGCTCACAAACGGAGGGGGCTTTGGGGAGCTGGAAGACATAATCACATGTTTCATCAACCAGGTCGCTCTGGCCAACGGTGATTCCGATGGCTGAACCGCCCCGTGCTTTGACAACCCTTATATTGCTGACCGTCTTCTCCATGAGGTCCTCCTGGGTGGCCAGGGCAACAACCGGCACCCCTTCTGTGATTAAGGCAAGGGGGCCATGTTTTAATTCCCCTGCTGCAAAAGCCTCGGCATGTACATAAGAAGTCTCTTTCAGCTTAAGTGCACCCTCCAGTGCAACCGCCCAATCAAGTCCGCGCCCCAGGTAGAAAAAGTCATCACAGGTGTGATAATGGCCGGCAATTTCCTGAATGTTATTCTCTTGCTCCAGTATTTCTTCAATCCAGTCAGGAACCTGATACAGCACTGCTTCCAGGACGGCAAGCTTGTCGGTGCTGCACCATCCCCGCTCCCGGGCAAAGAGCATACCCAGCAGGTACATCACCATCACCTGAGTAGTGTAGGCTTTGGTAGCAGCTATGGAAATCTCTGTGCCTGCTCTGGTATAAATCACATCATCGGTCTCTCTGGTAATGGTGCTGTCTACCACATTGGTTATTGACAGAGTGCGGCAGCCTTTCTTGCGGGCCTCTTTGATGGCTGCAAGGGTATCAGCTGTCTCCCCTGATTGGCTCATGGCAATGACAAGGCTGTTTTCGTCTATCAGTGGATCACTGTAGCGAAATTCTGATGCCACATCCACATCAACGGGTACTCGTGCTAATCTTTCCAGTACATATTTCCCTATCAGCCCGGCGTGGTATGATGTGCCGCAAGCAGTGATCACAACTTTGGAAAAGCCGCGGATCTGAGCAGGTGTCAACTGCAGATCACTTATACTGCTCCCCATGGTTTCCTGCAGTGCTCTCGGCTGTTCGTGAATCTCCTTCAGCATAAAGTGGGGATAACCCTCACGTTCTGCTGCGGCCGCATCCCAGTTAATATGCATAATTTCTTTGCTCACCGGGTTGCCTTTACAGTCCATAACACGAACGCTGTCCGGGGTGAGTTCCACAAATTCATCATCATCAATAAAATAAGCATCCCTGGTAAAGGGGAGTAATGCCGGGATGTCAGATGCCAGGAACTGCTCTCCCTGGCCGAGCCCTATCACCAGTGAGTTGTTTTTGCGTGCAGCGATCAGCCGGTCAGGTTGGTGCTCACTTAAAAGGACTACCGCAAAAGATCCACGCACCTGCTGTAAGGCTGAGCGCAGGGCGAAACAAAGGTCACCATTGTATGCATCCTCTACCAGGTGAGCAATCACCTCTGTATCTGTATCAGAAGCAAAGCGGTGTCCCTTCTTTTCCAGCCGGCTTCGTAGTTCATGAAAATTCTCAATAATCCCGTTATGCACCACAGCAAACTTCCCGGTGCAGTCACAGTGTGGATGGGCATTGATATCAACCGGGGACCCATGGGTCGCCCAGCGTGTATGCCCTATCCCAATCCTGGAATGGAAACTTTTAGAGTTTAGGTCCCTCTCCAGGGCATCTATTTTTTCCGCTTTCTTGTGTATTTGCAGTGACCCATCATTTAAAAAGGCCACTCCCACGGAATCATAACCGTGGTACTCCAGTGTTCTTAACCCTTGTAACAGTACTGAAACCGCGTCTTTTTTACCAAGGTATCCAACTATACCACTCACTCTTAGTTCTCCTCCTTATGCCTCCCACGCGGTTTCCCCACTGGATATCCCTTTGTCCCAGAGATTGCTCTCTGTTTTTGGAGAGATCCTCACGGTGGTGGTTCACCGAGGGGCATCCGCCGAAATTCTCGATTAACCCCTTCCTCGTCAACCAACTGTTACCCGACAGCTGGTTCAGGCGCTTATATTTTCTTGTTTTTTGCGCAGGAAGCTTTAAATGTTTTCATCTTAATATACATAACATTGCCATTAATCGGATACGTTACCACTGCCGCACACTCAGCTCTTCACCAGCCCACAACCGAGCTTTTCTGCAACCACTTCAGCTAATTTCTTGACCACCTCCTTGAGCTTCTGTTCATCCAGCGCCTCCCCCATCACCCTCACCAGAGGCTCGGTTCCTCGAGGGGCCACGCCACCCAAAATCCTCCCCTGTCCCTGCAGCTGTTCCTCTGCAAAGCGGATAGCTTTTGCCACATCCCGGTTTGTGTTCAATTCCTCTTTATTTTCCACCCTTACATTGACCATTGTCTGGGGAAAACTCCTCATCTGCGCACTTAAACGGGAGAGCGGCTGCCCTGTTTCCTGAACCACCCGCAGTAGTTCCAGTGCTGTAACCAGTCCATCACCTGTTGTTGCTCGATCCAGGAAGATGATATGGCCGGACTGTTCTCCACCGAGTACACCACCGTTTCTGCGCATTTCCTCCATGATGTATCTGTCCCCTACTTTGGTTTCCTGCACTATAATGCCGGCTTTATCGAAAGCCTCTTTGAGCCCCATATTGCTCATCACTGTAACGGTAACCTTGTTCCCATCCAGCATACCCTTTTCTTTGCGGTATAGACCGCAGATCACCATGATCCGGTCGCCATCCACAAGATTGCCCTGTTCATCAACAGCAATGAGGCGATCAGCATCACCATCAAAGGCAAGCCCCAGATCTGCTCTCCGGGACTTAACATCCTGCTGCAGTTCACCTGTGTGGGTGGAACCGCAATTTTCGTTGATATTAATTCCATTGGGTTCACCATGCAGAACTGTTATTGCTGCTCCCAGATCAGCAAACAGGCGCGGCGCTATCTTTGAGGCTGCACCGTTGGCACAGTCCAGCACAATATTCAGCCCGCTCAGGTCAACATTCAGCTCCTCTTTGAGAAAGGTAAGGTACTTTTCAGGAGTGGCTGTCTCATCAAAAACACGCCCGATATCCCCACCTATGGGCTGGGGGAAAGCAAAGTCAGTTAGAACAAGGTTTTCAATCTCTTCCTCCACAGAATCAGGCAGTTTATAGCCGTCAGCGGCGAAAAACTTAATACCGTTATCTGCTACCGGGTTATGAGATGCTGAAATGACAATCCCGGCACAGCAGCCATAAGACCGCGTCAGGTAGGCCAGGCCAGGTGTTGGGATAACACCCACCCTCAGGCAGTCACCGCCGACAGATAAGATGCCTGCGGCCAAGGCCGCTTCCAGCATGTCTCCTGAAATCCTTGTATCTTTTCCGATGGCAATCAAGGGACGCCTGCCTTCCCTTCCCAGAACATAGGCCCCGGCCATCCCCAATTTATATGCCAGTTTTGCTGTTAATTTCTTGTTGGCAACACCTCTGACCCCGTCTGTACCAAAAAGCACACCCATCAACTACCCCTCCCACAAATAACAAACATATTATATCATTATTCTACTCGCCTGGTAATTGCTCTTCCTCAACAGCAGAACCCGCGCTCCCATTATTTAACATGTCTACATTTTAACTGTTCCGGAATTTCCATTTATAGTACTTGGAGAAAGCGTAAAAAACTTATATCTCCTGAAATCTTTGTCTTCAGGAAACGATTTTTTGATTATTTATTTTCCATGGGGCACTCTATATCATCGAATAGTCGCCTTCATACTAGCATGTGATCAAAAGATACGTGCTAGCTCCTGTCCTGATATACTCCAAGCTATTACGCCATCTTCTCCG
>NZ_CDRZ01000264.1 GCF_000946815.1 Syntrophaceticus schinkii
TCAGTATCCATGACAGGTTTGGTTTGGGTGCTGGGGGATCTCTACATTATCCACACTATGCACACTGACTGGCATTATCTAGCTAGACTTTGATTGGCACCTGAATTCTCAACTTTATGGCAGACTGTCGCTATAATTCTTCCGTTATTGGCGGTGAGAATTGCAGCGTCAAATTGAGTGAGAGGCAACAGGGGGTAATATATTAAATTTAGTTTTAATATAAAAAGAACTTTTTTAACGTGACGAACAGATTACAATGCAAAAGGAGGAGGATGATGGAAAAACTACGATACTATGTGAAATATACATATGGGTATTACTGGAGTTCCCTTTCATACCTAAGTATTTTTTTATCAATTGTACTCATACTCGGTCTTCCTCAGGAGGTTGTACAACTAAACATTTTCTATAAAATTCTTATAACAATTGGCATATTCGTACTGACCTTTTTAATTACTCTGCTGTGGTATGTTTTATTTAAGAAAAAAGTCATCGTAAATTTACAGCAGGATAAAACGATTACAGTCAAATGTGGTGACATATTCACACAAAATGGGAATATAGTAATGCCTGTCAATTTATATTTTGACACATTAGTAAAAGATGGTCTTGTTGCAGAGAAATCAATTCATGGTCAATTTGTAAAAAAAAATATTTGGAGGTAATGTTGCTGAACTCGATGAAAAAATTGAAGAGCAGCTAAAAGATTTCGAGTATGAACAAGTATCCCGAAGTGAAGGGAAAAGCAAAAAGTATCCATATGGGACAATAATTAAAATACCAAAAGATAATACTACATATTTTTTAGTAGCGTTATCAGACTTCGATTCAAATAATCATGCTTTTTGTTCAGCAGAGAATTACTTTAGTGTACTTACAAAGTTGGCAAGCTATATAGGAAATAACTCCGAAGGCAAAACAGTCTCTATGCCTGCTATAGGTACCGGTTTGTCTCGAATAAATAGTTCTTTAAACGTCTGTATAAGAAATATTGTTCAAGTGTTTCGGATAGTGAATCCCCCAATTATTGGTGGCGTACAGATAGTCATCGAGGAATCCTCTTGTTGGAAAGTAGACATGAGAATTATATAACGAACGGCAATAATGCATATCTATAAATATCGTTTGCACACTGTGGTATTTGCAAGAAAATAGTATTTACAAAGTGAAAGGAGTTACTTATCTATGAAGTACAGAACAAAAACTTATATTGCAGGGGACTGGACAGGCGATGAAGACGCCGTTGAACAACTGTATAAGTGGAACGATAGCAATTATTGGAGCTTATCGTTTACAGATGCTCACGATTTGACACAAGCACGGGACGGAAGTCTAAACTGCAGTATTAAGGTCTCGCTCAGGAAGAGGCTTGAAGCGTCTAAGACTTTTGTGCTGATTGTCGGAAAAAACACAAGGACTGTAAGAAGTGGAAGTTGCCAATACTGTAATAGTTATAACAGTTGGACAGCAAGTTGTGCACGCGGGTACTCTGTGGATAATCGCAGCTACATAGAGTATGAGTGCGATAATGCTGTTCGTGACAGTTTGAAAATCATTGTGCTATACAACGCGGCAACAATTGATAAAACCAAATGTCCAGATGCTGTAAAAAACACAGGCACTCATGCCGCTATGTGTTGCTGGAAAGACGGTAAGCTTTACTGGGATTATTATGCTGTAAAAGATGCAATGGGTTAAGTTAAATTGTAGCAAGCGCGGGGAGAAAAACCCTCCCCGCGCAAAGTATTCCTGGAAACCCTGAAATATGAACGAATTTACACAACGAGTACGAAACACCCAGAGATCTTAGAACCATGTCATAACTCCTTTAATTGGATGTGGTGCTTCAAATACACAAAAAGGTGAAAACGACATTCTGCAGTACATCATTAGCCTGTTAAAGATGAATCGGAAACTGATCAACTGTGACGTTCGCATAGTTGTGAGATCAACCGGAAAAAAGAGTATTGCAATACCTAACGTAAGATGAAGGAGGTACTTATTATGGCATACAGGAATGGTAACTACTGTGCGTTCTACGTTTCAGAGCCCTTTAGTGAAAGCAATTTGGGTGCGAGTTCCACTAAAGATTTTGTCACTTATAATCTGCTGCGCGCATGGAAAGCGGCAGATAGTACTTTTCCATTTATTGACTCCCATGATAAAAACTATAACGTAAGAGATGGAAGTGATTGGGAAAAAACACTTAAACCGCGTTTGCACCAAAGACTCGACAACTCCAAGAATATCATCCTAGTGTTAAGCTCAATAACCAAGAACAGTCGAGCGCTACGAGAAGAGATTGATTATGGCATAAACACCAAGGGGTTACCTGTGATAGTCATATACCCAGACTTCAGTGAGAAGAGTGATATTGCAGGGGCAAAAGGAATAAAAAAGCAAGTAAAAGATCTTTGGGATTCGGTTCCGATATTTAGGGATTCGATGGCGAGCGTCGCTACATTACACGTTCCCTATAAAAAGAAGCTTATTCGAACAGCTTTGAATGACGAGAACTTCATGGTCGGAACCATGGATAAAATCGATACATATTATTAAATATCGTGATTGTATTCTCATGTGGCGGGGTCATTCGCGTTATGGCGACGTTGACCCTGCCTTACCCGCAAGGGAAAACTTAACGGATGGCCTACTAGTAACAAGCTCGGGGAGAAAAACGCCCCCCGCATTTTGTCGAATACTAGCGAACGGAATAAGATTGAAAATATCGTCTCATGTGATTATGTAAACTACTATGAGCGGATGTACTCTGGAATTGAGGAGGCAGCTGCGGGGAGGAGGGTGATGTAGAGGACAACTGCTAGGCCATTGCCCATGTGGTGGAGAAAGGGAAGCCAGGTGAGGTCTACAATATCGGCGGTGGACGAAAAGGCAAATATCGATGTTGTCAAAGGGATCCTCCAGGTGCTTGGCAAGCCAGAAAGTCTTATCACCTTTGTCAAAGACCGCCCGGGCCACGACTGGCGCTACTCCCTGGATACCACAAAATCGGGGCAGAGGTGGGTTGTAGGCCTATTGTATCCTTCGAGGAAGGCCTTGCCCGTACTGTTAACTGGTATCTGGTATCTGGACAATGAACCCTGGTGGAGACGGGCGAAGAGCGGGGAGTATAGAGAGTTTGTGGATGAGTGGTATAAAATCGGATGGATAATGTGATTGTGAATTATTTACCAGATATTTTGAAAGTTAGCGGGATTATTATTCCACTAATTGTTGCAATAGTGACATGGTATTTAAATGAACGGAGTAAAAGAATTTTTGAAGCATATATAAGAAAAGAAGAAAGGTATGCTGAATTGATGAGTATTCCTACAGCATTCGGCCAGCAATCCTGCGACATCCGGCCAGAGTTCTTGTCACATCCGGCCAGTGTTCCTGTCACATTCGGCCACTGATATTGCAATATCCGGCCAATTAACCGGCACCTCAAAAAACCACCCTGTACAATGTAGTTAATACATGTGCGGGGGGAAAAAGATGAGGTGCGAAGAGCCAGTGAAAATCATAGAAATCTTAAGATTGACAGAGCAGGGCTATTCACAAAGAGAAATTGCTAAAAGCGTTAAATGCGGCAAATTCACTGTGGGAGAAATTCAGAAGCGCTGCCGAAATTGCAAACTCCAATACGATGCAGCTGCCATAATGACCAATGATGAGATCAGAATGTTGCTCTATCCAGATAGTTTTGGGCGTTCCATAAAGAGAGATCCGGATTGGCCCAGTATTCATGCACGATTGCAGGCTAACAAGCGTCTCAATTTACAATATCTCTGGGAAGAATACAGGGCAAAAAATACCCAGGGGTTAAGCTACAGCCGTTTTTGCAAACGATACCTTGACTGGAAAAATGAGACCGGCAAAAACGTCATCATGGTTCAGTATCGTGAACCGGGCAAAGAATTATTTGTAGACTGGATGGGAGATACCCTGGACTGTATAGTAGACAGCTCCACGGGAGAAACCCTCACAGCGCATTTCTTTGTAGCGACCCTGGGAGACAGTTCTTATCCATACGTGGAAGCCTTTCCTGATGAGAAACTAGATAAATGGTTGCAGGCTCATGTTAATGCCCTTAGATACCTAGGGGGTGTTCCCCGAGTGATTGTACCGGATAATTGTAAGACGGCCACAACAAAACCTAACTATTATGATCCAGCCATTAATCATTCTTACTGGGATTTTGCCCAGCACTATGAATTGGCCATATTGCCGGCAAGAGTGCGGGAACCTCAAGATAAAGCTCCTGTTGAGAGCAGTGTGGGTTGGCTAGAAACCTGGCTTTTAGAGTGGCTGCGGGGTAAACATTTCTTTAGTTTCACTGCCCTGAATAACGAAATACAATATCGTGTAAAAGAACTGATTAAACGACCATTTCAAAAGCGCAAAGGAAGCAGACAAAGTGTTTTTGAGGAACTGGATAAACCAGCTTTACGGCCATTACCATATACTCAGTACGAATACGCAGATTACATAGTACGCAGAACCCCGGCAAATTATCATGTCGAATATGATGCCTTTAATTATTCGGTGCCCCATGGCTTGTACAAACAGCTGGTAACCATTAGAGCAACTACAACAACTATAGAAATTCTCAACGACAATAGAGAGCGTGTGGCGCTGCATCAAAGGCGTTATACAGGATCAAGATATGTAACTAATCTTGGCCATATGCCGCCTCATCACCGTCATCAACATAATGCCAATAGTTTTGATGGTACTAAATATCGCCTGTGGGCCGGAAGCATTGGTGAACAAACTTATGCTGCTATTGACCATTTGCTGTCTTCGCAAATTGTTGAAGAACAAGCTTACCGCTCTTGCATGGGGATATTGCAATGCTCTAAGAAATATGGCAATGAACGGCTGGAAGCTGCTTGTGCTAAAGCCATTACCATGAAATCCTGTACTTACTCTACCATAACCACAATACTAAAAAATGGTCAGGATAAAGTTTCTTCTTCTAAAGCGGATAAGCCTACACCCCTGCATGAAAATCTGCGCGGCTCTGAAGCGTATGTTTAGGAGGTGGATGGGCAATGACAAACCAAACTCTAGATAAGCTTAACAGTATGAAACTGCGGGCTATGGAGCAGGAATACCGACGGCAGATAGAACTGCCTGCAAATGCTGCTCTTTCCTTTGATGAGCGTCTTGCCATGATTGTAGATGCTGAATGGCTGGCCAAGGCTAACAACCGATTACAAAGATTCTTACGAAAAGCAAACCTGCGAGAACCATCTGCTAATCTTGAGAATATTAACTTTGATCATAAAAGGAACCTGGATAAAACAACGATTGCCCGACTGGCTGATTGCAGCTGGATTAAAGAGGGTAAAAATCTCATAATCACAGGAGCTACCGGCACTGGCAAGACCTATCTGGTTAGTGCCTTCGGTAATGCTGCCTGTAGGAAAAGCTTAAAGGTTCACTCTTACAGAGTAAACAGACTACTGACGGATCTGGCAATTAGCCGAGGAGATGGTTCATACAACCGACTGCTCAAGGACCTGAAAAAACCTGATTTACTAATCTTGGATGACTTCGGCATGGCACCCATTGATCCCTGTGCTTGCCGAGATCTTCTGGAAGTTATTGATGATCGCCATGGTAGAAAATCCATCGCAATCTCTGCCCAACTGCCGGTGGCAAAATGGCATGCTGTGTTTGAAGATGCTACAATTGCTGATGCTGTTTTGGACAGAGTGGTCAACAATGCTTACAGAATAGAGCTCAAAGGCCCAAGCTTAAGGCCACACATTCCCCAAAATGAAGGAGATGATAGCACGACAGAATAATCTATGTTAAACTCCATGCATGAGGTGCCGGTCTTTGGCCGGATGTGACAAGAACTCTGGCCGGATATCGCAGGAATGGTGTCCGGATATTTCAGGAGTCATTGGCCGGATGGCACAAGAACGCCGGTCTGAATTGACGAGAATAGCCACAAGAGTATGGCTGAACCGGGAAATGATCGGATTAACCTGTCTAGGCAGGCTTATCTCCTGTCAGTAAATCGGACCAGTCTATATCGGCAGCCACCGACAACCACCTGGTCACAAAAGGATCTTGACGATATGCGCTTGATTGACGAAATCTACACTGCCTGTCCCTTTTGATCAATCGCAAACGAGTCCGAAGGCTGATGCGGGTGATGGGGATTCAGGGAATCTGTCCTGGCCCCAACCTGAGTAAACGTCTACATGCCCAATATATTCATCCGTATCTGTTAAGAGGCCTAAATGTTGATCACCCTGATCAAGTCTGGGCGGTTGACATTACCTATATTCGCCTAAGGCATGGATTCATGTATTTATTCGTCATCATTGACCTTTACAGCAGCTATATCGTGGATTATGAACTGAGTACCACTATGGACCGCCATTGGGTGCTGGAGTGCTTGAAAAGAGCCTTCAAGTCGAGAAAACCGGAGATCATAAACAGCGACCAGGGCAGCCAGTTTACCAACAAAGACTATATTGAACTGCTTCAAACAGAAGGGATTAAGATTTCTATGGACGGTAAGGGGCGTGCGTTGGACAATATCTTCGTGGAGCGGTTCTTCCGGACCCTTAAGTACGAAAACATCTATCTGAATGAGTACGAAACCCCTAAAGCTCTGCGTAGAGGATTAAATCAATACATCCGGTTCTATAATGAGCAGCGTCTTCATGAGTCGTTTGGATATAGATACCCCGTTGATTACTACCGGCAAACATCCTTGAAATTAGCAATTTGAAAAAGGAGGGACACATTAGCTTATTTTATAAAAAGATGTGTCTTGACAACGGGGGGGCACTATACCCGGTCATTTCGGAAGTGCTTGGCCATGGAAATTTAGAAAGTATAAAATTCTATTTGAGGATCGATCTTGAGGCGTGTCAAGGGGGCGTGTCAAGGGGACGGGGGTCTTGGCACGCCCATCGATATCCTAACAGAACTGCTGCTTGTCCGGAGAGGTGCACCCGGTTTCCACCTTGGCAACATTTTCGGTCCGGGTTGCTGAGTTCATCATGAATCATATCCGCCGCACATTCATCATACTTGATATAAAGCTCAATCGCCTTCATGCCTTCCTCTCCTGAATACGTGTGGACTCCCTTAGAGTAACCCTGAATCTCCCATTCATGCTCTTGCTGCATGTCAATAGCCATTTTGAAAAGCGGCACGTGGGGGTGCGGGCAAAATCCTGGACAAAGGTGTTCAAAGATCTAATAGATAAATAAATAGCAAGCTCGGGGGGAAAAGAACCCCCTTGCAACGGTACCGTTTACCACCCGCATTTTATCGAATACTAGTTAACGTGAAAATATGAACTGTGAACTTAAGAGAACCTCTGCCAAGGAAGGTGGGTGTTATTATACGCTTGCAAGAAGCAGAACTTTGTAAAAACCACAAGATACCCCTAAAGTACATACCCGGAGAAGCACAGGTTAATTTCAGGTACGGTCAAAGTATCAGTATGCGCGATTAGATAATGAGACAACTCTAAAAAATTCCTACCGATGCCTAGGGAAAAACCTTTGCATAACTAAGAAGTTTTACATGCGAAAAAACTCATATACCTATTCTTCCATATCATGATATTTTACCGGCCACACGATATAGTGTTTTTAGTTGGGGTAGATTTCATAGTAATGATTTGCTTCTCAGATCCTCTACCATTAAATGTATGGGTACAAATCCTTGCATATCATTTTTATCATCTTCATTTAATGAAGCTATACCGCCTTTAATAATGCCAACTACTTCATTATCTGAATTGAACACAGCCCCTCCGCTTGCGCCATGCACAATTCTTCCGCTGATTTTAAAAAATGGTGCACCATGATATGAAGTACACCCAATAATTTCGCAAGATTGCTTTGTTACAGAGTCACCTTTTTTAAAATTCGGGAACCCGGCGACTATAATTTTATCACCAATTTTTAATTTTGAACTATCACCAATTTTCATAGCGGAAGCGTTTTTGACATTTAAATTATATATTGCATAATCAATTTCAGCATCTGAGGATACTTCATTTATTCCTTTTGATAGAATACCAATGCTCGTGCCTCTAATATAAGATTTTGCAGTGAACACTTTATAGAACCCATTATTTTTTGTAACATGATGGGATGTAATGATTCCTATATCTTTTATGTAAAATCCTGTTCCCTGGATACCCTCAGAGCATTCCAATATATATACATTTTTGTTTATCATTTCATTTAGCTCATCAAGTGAAGCGATATCAAACAAAGATTGACCAAATATTTTGTTAGCTTGCTGAGCATATTTAAGAAATGTCATACTCTTACTGCCTTTTACTTGCATAATATAATTTATTTTTCCTTTAACAACTTGCATAAACCAGTTGGTGATAAATTCTTCTTTTGAAGGATCATCTTTCGCTGCAAATATCAAGGCATTATGGCAAAACCCTTTGTTGATATATTCCTGAGCAGTATGATAAATACCATCTTGTGTGCAGTTATGTAGTATTGCTCTTAAATTTCTAATATACTCGCGCTTTATATTGGGAAATTTATTAACAACCAACCCTGTTACCTCTTGCCGTTCTGTTTTACCTTTTAACTTTATTTTTTGTTCATTAATTTTGAAACTATTGTTTTTTATTATGTCAATAAGTTCATCACCTAGAGTTAATTGTTCGTTTGTCACATAAATAACATTAGAAGTGAAGTTTTGCTTATGCGGAGAAAAAGATAAATCATCCGCATATCTGGTATAAATCATATCATTGCGCTTTGCAAATCTCATCAGCTGATTGTCTAAAGGAGCGCATATCATATTTGTTAAGACCGGGGAAGTTGGTGCCCCTTGCGGAAGACGGCCATTATAACATGATATCTGAGCGATTGTTGTTGCGGCTTCCTTACCCAATAAATAAGGAGCCGCTATTAGCATCCCTTGTATTCTACCAAAATGTATTTGGTGAAAAAAATCTTTCAAATCGATATTTAATATATAGCTTCTTCTGACATGTTTCTTTGCGTTATCAACTATATTTTTATTTTTTTATAAACCCATAAGCGCAAACTTTAGGAGAATAAATAAGAGATAAAATGTACGCAAGCTTTCTTTGGATATTTTTCAATTTGTGACTAGGGGCATGTATTTCCCGTATACCTCCATTTTTCTTTCTAATGTTAAAATTAACATACATTTTTTCAGGACGCTTCCCATACAGAAAATATCTTAAGCTTCTGTCGCTAATTTCAAGCAGATCAGCTACATCTGCTCTTGTATTTAACTGCCTGAATTTATCAATGATTTCTTCGTCACTTCGCTCGAACATACTGCGCTCCTAAAAAATTAAAGACATTTAGGGAAATTCCACCTTCTGCTAGACACACTGAATAAACAACAAAGGATAATGCGCAAGGCACAGCGAAATAGTACAGAGCCGCATACGTCCCACACATTAAATATTCCGTTGCGTATCGCTAACGAAAAACAATTTCCCTAAATGTCAATAATATTATAACGTGATCTACTTATACAAACAACAGAAGGCTTGTGCTACATACCATAATTGTTGGCGAACAGTCTTTTCCTTAACCATATTCAACCCATCTTCACGTTTCCGGCTAGGCCTAGACTGTGTCTAAAGTAATACATGGTGCTTGTAGCATGTCCGGTCTTTTAGATTTCCAGTTCTACGGGTTTATGGTTATTTTTATATTATTCGATATAGGGTGGGGGTTTTCCTGTATAAGTGAGCTGTTTATTGATAGAACGGTTGATTTTCGGGGTTCCTTCTTCACATATACGCATTATGGGAACTAGCCAATAGACTGTTTCTTTTACCGATATGTAGGAAAATGTGCTTTACACCGGTAATTATGTTCAATGCACGTTTAGACATGCATTTTATAGGGTTTGCTGGGAGGTAAAAACCATGTTGAAAAATCATGGGATCTATACTGTGGCAGTAGCGGAGAAGTTAACGTCAGAGATCAGTGCGGACAAAAAAATAGCAAGCTCGTGGAGAAAAGTGCATCCCCTCGCAAAGGCACCGTTTACCACCCGACTTTTGTCGAATGCGGTCGTCAACTCGAAACTGATCTTTGATCATTAAAAGTGATTTTGTCCTGATCTTATGAATCTGATCCACTTGATCATTGGATCATTGTTTAGCGTCCACATAGCCGGTACCACCTAGGAAAAATATATTACCGGCGCTCCGCATGGGAAGTCAACACTATTTCGGACAGTTTGCTAAGCCACTACTAATAGGTGCTCGTCCTCCCAGCGCCTCAGCCACTGTATAGGGCTAAGATAGTCCAATCTTTTTTGTATCCTACGGGTGTTGTAAAAACCTTCTATATAAGCAAAGATGCCTTGCCTTGCTTCCTCCCGCGTCTTGAAATGTCGCCAGTGGACCGCTTCTTTTTTTAGATTGGCAAAGAAGCTCTCGCTCCAGGCGTTATCCCCTGGCTTGCCCACTCGGGAGAAACTTTGCCGAATATGATTTTCACAGAGATATTCCATCACTTTTTGAGATGTATAATCGACTAAAGGAAAGGGATTGCTCCCTTTCCCTCGTCTAAGAACCGTACGTGAGAGTTTCCCGCTCATACGGCTCAAGCATTTCTTCACCATTTCTGGCAACAACCAGTGATTTCAATTTCATTTTCCTTTTCATAAAGTACTCTTTGTGTATAAAGGGGTTTTTAGAAATTTGTAATTTGGGGTGGCGGATGATCTTTATCCTTCTCAGGTTGATAAGACTGTTTTCATCCGTCATGAACAACCATCTTTTCCCATTCTTTTCATGCCAATATTTATTCAATCTCCACCAGTTACTTTTGTTTGGGTGGCGATGTTTTGCCCATCTTTGTAGTAAAAGATATAGTGTGTTGTTGATGTAGGAAAAAGCTTGGCTCGCTACGACATGTCTGTGATAGTTGGTCCACCCTCTAACCACTTGATTTAGTCTTCGGATTAATTCGGATTGATTGCCTGCCTTTCCTTTTTTCAGAATAATGGCAGCACATTTTCTTATCAGGGTTTTTATTGAGTCCTTGGATGGCTTGACTATTAATTTTCCCTTAAACTTTCGAAATGTCCAACCAAGAAAGTCGAAGCCGTCGTCTATGTGCGTGATCATTGTCTTTTCTTCGGATAGGGTTAATCCCCGTTCTTTAAGAAATTGACTGACAATGTCTTTGAGTTCTTCTGCTATTTCTTTTGTCTTTGCGGTGATGATGAAGTCATCAGCGTATCGCACCAGATTTACTTTGGTCTTTGCTCGATAGTGGTTTTCTATTTTTCCCTTTGAATTTCGATGGTATTTATCTTGAATTAATTTTTCAAGTCCATCTATCGTCATATTTGCATAAAGACTTGAGATAGCTCCGCCTTGTGGTGAACCCGTGTCCGTGGGGAATAGATCGCCCTTATATATGAACCCTGATTTTAAAAATTGCTTCATTATTCTTTTGTCCATCATGATGCTCTCCTGTAACCAATCATGATTAATGTTGTCAAAACAGCCTTTGATGTCGCTTTCTAATACCCATGTAGGAGAACACTTTCTTGTCATCTTTAGCGCTTCTTCCCTTGCGAAAACCAAAAGAAATGTGGTCTCCTGTAGTCTCGGCTACAGGTTCGAGTGCTAGTGCATACAGTGTCTGCATAGCTCTGTCGTACATGGTGGGGATTCCTAGCGGTCGTTTCTTGTTTTTACCTTTCTTTTCAATGTAGACTCGCCTAAGGGGTTTTGTTCTGTAGTGTTTATCCGTAAGTGTTAATACTGCTTTCATTTTTGAAGCTGAGGTTGACCATAGCTTTCTATCTACTCCGGAGGTGTTTCTCCCCTTATTCGAGGTTACTCTTTTTACCGCATAGGCTTTGGCATGGAATGAATGTGTTAGTAAGTATTGTAATCTTTTGACCTTGTTCATGTCACCCTTCACTGTTGCCTTGGCGATTCGGGATTGTAGCCTATTCACATCTTTTTGCACTTGTGTCCAGTCAATGGATTCCCATTGAGCGGCTAGTGCATTCCTGTTTTTTAGTCTCTCGGTTTTATCCGTCGTTGAATTACTAAAATTCATAGGTTTACCGTCCCTTCCTGCCAAGAATTACCATAGGATAAGTCAGCACTCTTTCAAGTTGGGGCAAAGTTTGAACCCCTATCTTCCCTCATTACAAAGGTAGCGTTTGCTTCTTATCCGTTTCTTCTGCCCTCTATGCCATTTCTTTTCCTTGCGGTTAGATACCTCATTCTCGTGAGGAGCATATAGGGTTTACCAAGTTCCGCATGATACATAATTGCGAAAGCCTTAGGAGCCACCTTTAAACCGGGAGTTCTTCGTCCATTCGCATTGGTTAGCCAGTTCGCCGTTGCCCGACTCCTTACCTTTTTGGTCGAAGCGTTTCAGCCTATTTCGCTTCCTCCAGCGTAACGATTCCTGCAGTGGTTCACTTTACGTTCTCCATAGCTTTCTTACTCTAGCGGTTATCCCAGTTTTAGGCTACTCGGATTTCCACATTGTTTTGTGAGCTTTCTAACTCAGACGTTACCGTCTACGCTAGTCACAATAGAGTTGCCCCGAATGGATAGGGTAGCCTTTCGGCAATGTATCAAGCGACTTCTTGTCGCACCTGACTTCCTCGATCACTGTGGAAGATGGTTCCCGCCGGAAGATGCCAGCGATTTAAGGCCTTTTTGATCGTTGCCAGTACCAGGTCGCTGTTCATATGCTCGGCCATGCTCTCTGCTAAAACTATACCGCTTGCAATATCTTTGACTGTACAAAGGTATTCAAACCCTTTCATGGTGCGGATGTAACTGATATCACTGGATACAACTTGAAATGGTTCTGTTATTTCCAAGTCCTTAACCAGATTGACATATTCATCGCCGCGTGCTCTACGGCTATCTGTAAGGGATCTTTGACGTCTACGCTTATGGATAGAGTGAAGCCCCATATCGTCCATAAAGCGCTTAACACGGTGGTAAGAAGCAGTTTTACCACGCTTCCTTAGTTCACCACAAATACGATCAACACCATAGGTTCCCTTGCTTTCTTGAAATATCGTTTTGATCATTTTCTTGAACTCATCCACTTCTTTTTGTCGTTGTTCTTTTCTGTCCTTCCAGCTGTAATATCCACTGAGGGATACGTCAAGGTGTCTGGCCCACTTCGCCGCCGCGTATTCAGGATGTGACTCTATAAACATGTATTTTTCTCTGGCTTTTACTTTTGGTTCTTGGCGAAATAGGCCGCAGCTTTTTTTAGCATGTCACGCTCAATTTTCAATTCGGCGTTCTCAAGCTTTAATGCCCGGTTTTCCTCTTCCATCGTTGCAAATTGCGTTTTTTCTCCTTCTGGGGTGTACTTTTTCCTCCAACGGTACAGAAGGCTCACACTGATCCCGAGATCACCCGCTATCTCTTTAACTGTTTTGCTGCTCGCATAACTCAGCTTAACCGCATTCTTTTTAAACTCGTCGTCATATCGGTGTCTGGTTTTTGACATGGCAAACTACTCCTTTGTCACTTTGTTTTTATCTTACCAGACTATCCGAAATTATAGCACCGACCCTATCATTGATAGTATCTTCATTAAATTTTCGAATTTTATTCGTAAGTCATTTATCTTGGTTTTTAAGTGTTTTCGGTATAATAAAAATACACAAAACGGCAGCCAAAAGTGCAGAACTCGGTAATTAGGAAGGCATTGCCATCACCGTCTTGAATAATACCCTCTAAGTCGCCAGACAAGGAGGGAAAATAGAAGAGGTGATAACAATGCCGCAACAAGAGTATATCAAACACCTGTATGAGAAAGAAGAGCTAAGTATCAACGAAATCAGTAACAAAGTAGGCGTCAATTGGAGAACTGCAGCCAAGTATGCAAAAAGGAGCGACTGGAATCCTGTACAAACTACCAGGAAGCGCCGCAGACCGGTTTTAGAGCCCTTTACCGATACGATAGATGTCTGGCTCTTAGAAGACCGTCTACTGGCCCGTAAAGACCGCCGGACAGCCAAAGCGATCTGGGAACTGCTGAAAAAAGATCACGATTTTACCGGATCGGAAAGAACCGTCAGAGCCTACGTTGCCGAACGGAAAAAAGCGCTAAAGTATGAGCAGCAGGAAAAATACATAGAGCTTGAACACCCCATCGGCGAGGCCCAGGTTGATTTCGGCACAGTCCGAACCATCTGGGACGGTGAATTTAAAGAATTCAGATCTTTGACAACAGCTTTTCCCTGGAGCAATGCTGGGCTAGGGGTTCCGGTGCCGTCAGAAAACTCACTTTGTTTTCTCTACGCCTTGCGCCTAAGCTTTGAGATGGCCGGCGGGGTGCCGAAAAAAATCCGCTTTGACAATCTGACGGCGGCGGTAAGCAGTTTCGGTAAAAATGGCGAGAGAGTTTTAAACGAGTTATTTGTCCGCTTCATGCTCCACTACCGCTTCGAGGCCGAATTTTGCAAGCCGATAGACTGGGCGGGCCATTTCGCCATCTTTGTCCGCAAGCCAAAAGGGGCCAGGAACTCAACTCTCTACCGTTTCCTTCCCTCTGCGGTGAAAAGTTACCTTGAAGCCAACCCGGAAGCTTTCCGGGAAAGGATTAATTTTGTCCATACCCTGCTGCAAGAAGGC
>NZ_CDRZ01000265.1 GCF_000946815.1 Syntrophaceticus schinkii
CTCATAATCTCGGAATTTGCATATAAAAGCCAAAAGCTTTTAGCAGGTTTGGACCCTCCAATTCCCGGCAAAAGTCCCCCCGCCCGCAGCAGGCACCTGGTGTTCAAACGCAGGCCCGCGCTCACCGCGCTTTTGAATCAGGAGTTCTGATTAGAATGCTATGTACTTCGTACTGTCGCTCGGCTGGATCGTAGCGGATAAAGGGGCTCCTGAGCGCATCCAAAGCGTATTCGGGCAGTGTATCACAGCCGATGAGGGAACATGCCTGCTGTACACTGACTATCTCAAAGGGTGATAGGTGCAAAAGAAAAATTTGCTGAGCTTCGGTCAACTTATTCCACACTAAATGGTCCATGAGTGCCAAAATACCAGGTTTATCGGAAAATGTGCCTGTTTCCAGAAAAGCGGAGAGCTGTAAATAGATTGCGATAATCCAGCCTTCTGTGTAGCGCTCGACATCCTGTGCATCCTCCGGGGTAATTTTTACATTGGCCAGGGCATAATAGCGACTGATATCGCCTGCACTCAACCGCATATCGGTAGCCGTAATATGCAAAACCCCATGACTTGCAACAATAGCAAGGGTATCTCGTTTGAGCATTTGGGTGACGATAATGACATGTAGGCCCTGGCCGCCATGTTCGAGGAGGCGCAAGAAAAAAAGCGGGGGGCAAGGGGCGTCCTGCAAAAACTGAAAGTTATCTATTACTAGATAGGTTTCATGTTTGCACTGGGCTGACCGCAGAGCTTCAGTTGCTTCGCCAATGGTGCCAATGTTGGGTAGCCCAATTTTAACGAGGCGCTCACCTGCATAGCTGTCAATCTTCTCAATCTCGCGGCAGAGTCGCCGAAAACCCGCGGAGGGCTTTTCATCCATGGCAGTGAACCAATAGACGGGCGTGCCCTGGGGGAGAGAGTTTTGCAAAAAGTCTCGTATCGCTGTGGTCTTGCCGTAACCGGACGGTGCTTCGACAACGGTGGCAGGTGCAAAACGCAGCTTGTCTAACTTATGCTTAAGCCTGTAAGAATAATAATGCGGCTCAGCTCGGCCACTTTTTGTTTGCTCCATATTATTCCCTCCCTTTATTCCCTCCCTGCGAAAACCTTTGGGAACTTTGGAGATCTAACTGATTTCTTTACGAATCGTTGTATATTATGTCTTATTAGCCTTATCATAGCATAAGGGAATTTGTTTTGCATGAATTTACTCAAAAGCGGAGCAAAGGTACCGGTTACCGACCGGTTACCACCCGACTCTCTTGATTGACATAAAGAGCGGGGACATCTTCGATTCCTGCGATTTGGAAAGTGACGAACAAGAAAACCATCTAAATGAAGGCTCCCGGAAACCGGAAGCCTGTCTATTGTTTAAAACAGTTATTTGTAGATATATCCCCAGTTGTTTTGCCTGACGCCTTGCTGAGCTGTTCTTCTTAAATCATATCCAAAATCACGTATAGGTCAGCATGAGGACGGGAAGCGTCTCTGGTCGAGGAACTTCCATAGGAGCTACACCAGACATTTAGAAAAGGCCTCTTCTGTTGTGGTCAAATTGTGGTCACATCACATAATGGAAAAGGCTTCCACTCGCTGGAAGCCTTGCTATTACTGGTGGACGTGAGGGGATTCGAACCCCTGACCTCCTGAGTGCGAGCCAGGTGCTCTCCCAACTGAGCTACACGCCCTTTGTCTTAATAATCTTACTCTGCTGTGCGGTCTCTGTCAAGGGTTCTGAACCTTTAATATGCATCCAATCAGGTTGTGCATTCTGTGCAGTCATCCGGACGTATAAATTTCTGCACAGGTTACAGGTTCTATCGCGAGTTGATTCAGGCCCGCAGAGGATATGCAATCAGTCGATCGGCCTTCTTAAATTTTCCACGATTTTATCCCGGATCCCCCTTCTGACCAGGGGTTCTACCTCTTTGAACTCCAGGTGTGGGAAGGCATTCATGATTTCCTGGCCGAGGAGTGTGCCCTCTCTCAGGAGCCCGGCCCTTTCAAGCATGTCAATGGTATCTTTGTCGGTTTTCCCGGACTCAATAAATTCATCATATAATCGTAAAAGCTCCACCCAGAAGGTACGCGGCAGCATATCTTGGTCTGCCATCCTGCAATCACCCTTTCTTTATGTTAGCTTAGCCCCCTAAACATTTGTTTATGCAGGGCACTATAGACCACTATTGCTACAGAATTTGACAGATTCAAGCATCTGGCACCGGAAACCATGGGGATGCGCAGACATGATTCCCTGTTTGCAGCTAACAACTCCTCAGGCAAGCCGTGTGTCTCAGAACCGAAGACAAAGAAGTCACCTGGTTGAAAGTCAAATTCGGTGTAACAGTGCTTTCCCTTTGCTGTTATATAATAAAATCTAGCATTTGAATGTTTTGTGGTGAAATCCTCAAAACTATCATAGATATGGACGTCCACCAGATGCCAGTAGTCAAGCCCTGCTCTTTTCAGGTGCTTTTCCCGCAAAGAAAAGCCAAGTGGCCCAATCAGATGGAGATGGCAGCCTGTTGCAGCACAAAGGCGGGCGATATTGCCTGTGTTTTGGGGTATTTCGGGCTCGAAAAGAGCTATATTGAACAATTGCATTATCCTCCCTGTGCATTATAAACCAGAAGAAAACAGGGTGTCCAGTGTCTATGGAAAAAACAGAGGTCAGATGCCGGAAGTCAGATGTCGGAAAAAAGATGGTGCCGGCACCCGAAAGCATTATTACATGACTCGGCTCTGTTTTTCATTTTCCGGCCACCTGAGCAGCATGGGTGTCTATTCATTAATTTTGTTGAGACACTGTAAATGTATAGCTATGTGCTATTTGTTTAAAACAAAACAGGAACCAGGTATAATAACAATGGGCATTAAAAGGTGACACCATCATGAAGAACAGGGGCCGAAGTCAGGAATGATGAAGAATTAGCGGGAAGCGGCTCACGCAAGCTTCCAACCCCCTACTTCCTGCTTCAGGCATCTGACTTCTGCCTCAGACACTTGTCTTTCGTACAGGTGTGCTTCGGAACAGTTAGGTACGGAAAAGGACCGTCCCTGTCACGCTTATGGAGGGTTTATATTGGCAAAAAGACGCTTTCACGACTCTTTATGGAAGCCTGCCGGACAGGCCATCAACGAACATCAGATGATCCAAGAGGGGGATCAGATAGCTGTCGGTGTTTCCGGCGGCAAGGACAGTATGACACTCCTCTATGTTTTAAATGAGATGAGAAAGTTCTCTCCGGTCAAGTTTCATTTGCACGCCATTTCGATAGATCTGGGCTTTGGTGTGTCCCTGGAGCCTATTCGGGATTTTTGCCGTGACATCGGTATCAGCTGGTCCCAGGTGCATACTAAAATCGCTCCTATTGTCTTTGACTTCCGCAAGGAGCCCAACCCCTGTTCACTCTGCAGCAAGATGCGCAATGGCGCCCTGCATATCACAGCCAAACAGATGGGCTGCAGCAAGGTTGCCCTGGCTCACAGCCTGGATGATGCCATCGAAACCTTTTTCCTGTCTCTTTTTTATGAACGCAGGATCAAGCTGATGCAGCCGATCAGCTACCTTTCCAGGAGACAGGTGACACTGATCAGGCCGCTTCTTTATGTTCGTGAAAAAACCATTATTCATTTCACAGATGCCTTCCGGCTCCCTCTCGTAAAAAACCCCTGTCCGCAGGATAGTCATACCCAGCGGGAGGAGATGAAACAGCTTGTGGTGGGTCTTGAGGAAAAATTCCCCGGTGTGAGGGACCGAATTCTGACCGCCTTTAAAAACTCCAACCCCGATTACCTCTGGAAGAGGCCTTGAAAGAATTCCAAAGCTACCCTTCCCATAGATTCATAGCCGGCGATATTGGGATGTACACCATCCATGTAGAAATCCTCCCTCACCTTCCCCTCAGGATCAGTGAAAGCCTTGTCAAAATCCAAACAGGGCAGATCATACCGCTCAGCCAACTCTCTTTCCTCCCTCCGGAGTCGCTCAATCTTCCCTGTTGAATATTCATCTAAAGAATTCATAGGTAAGGCTACTACAGGACTGATTTTATCATTCTGAGCTTTCCTGATTATTTGCTCCAGGTGGTAGATAGTCTCGGCACAGGAAATTTCAAAGCGATAGGCATCATTGGTGCCCCCCAGGATCACCAAAAAGTTAGGGCTGTGGCTTTGCACATCCGCTTGATACCTTCTCTCCAAATCCTCCATGGTATTGCCGTTGATACCGGCATTGATCAACTTTAGCGGGCATCTACTGTTAACATAATACACCCAGGAAACATCCGGACCGTAAGGATAACCATATGTAAGGCTGTCCCCCAGGCAAACTATTTTCTTCCCCTCCACTGATTGCAGCACCCCCCTTCAGCGAATTTTCAGCATTAAAATACATCATTGTTGCGGTATGCCGGAACATTACAGCACACCCATTCATCGGATTTTCAGACTCCGCAGCCTGTTGATCGCCGCAGCAATTTCCAAGCCGCGCGGCCTGGCATAATCCCCGCTCTTCTCTTTGAAGGGTGAAACAATCTCCAGGCCATACTGATCCAAGTCATTTTCAATACGCCTGATGGCCTCACTCAACGGATACCGGCCATGAAGATACCTTTTCCAGGCATAATAGATGATATCTGCGATGGCCCGGGTCTGGCTGGGATCAATCAACTGCTCCACATCATCCAGTTCGATCTGATAGTTGCCGAACTGGACCGTATCAAGTCCCCTTGCTTTTACCTTTGTTTTCCTTCCCCGCTGCGGGTCGAAACTTTCGGGAAGCGGCACCCTTGGCTCCAGTTTTCCGAAACCCTTTCCCCTTTCCGCGACTCGAAGTGCGGGGTATTCCCTGCATAAGTCTTTCGCTTCTTTGCTGACATCTACCGGCCTGTACTCATTCATCATGATCACCTGATCAGCCACATCTAAGTAGTCCCCCGGCCCCCCCGATGACAAGAATCGAAGAAACCCCCTGTTCTTCATATAATGGACGCACCTGGTCCAGGAATGGTGTGATGGGCTCCCTTTCTTTGGTGACCAGTGCCTGCATCCTGCCATCACGGATCATGAAATTGGTGGCACTGGTATCCTCATCGATGAGCAGCAGCTGGCAGCCTATTTCCAGAGCCTCGATGATATTGGCTGCCTGTGAGGTGCTCCCGCTGGCATTATCTGTTGAAAAGCGGCGAGTATCCTGTCCGAAGGGAAGATTATTGATAAAGGGGCTGATATCCACCTTTTCAACCCTTCTTCCCTCCTCTGCCCTGATTTTTACTGCATCCTTGATGGTGACTGCCCACTCCCGGCCATCCCCTGGCAGGTGGTTGTAGATCCCTCGTTCCAGGGCATGCAGGAGTGTTGATTTCCCGTGAAAGCCCCCACCAACGATGAGGGTAACCCCACAGGGGATCCCCATCCCTCTCACCTCACCGTGATTGGGGGTTTTAAAGGAAACCTCAAGGGAGGGAGGGCAATGAAAGGGTACCACCCTGCCGGTCAAAGGAAGATCACTCACACCGCTTCGCCGGGGCAAAACCGAACCATCAGCAATAAAAGCAACCAGGTCTTGACCTGGGAGCGAATCTCTGATGTATTCCTGGTCTTCAGCCAGGTAAATATGCTCTGCCAGTTCCCGCTGGTTGACGTGTTCAAAGTAAAGACTGTTTTCAACAATTTCAGGAAGTTCCCGAAATAACATCTTCTCCGCTATACTTCCCAGCACAGTACGCCCTCTGGCCGGAAGCCCACAGAAGAACCGCGCCTCCACATAATCACTGTTAATGGCTATGGCACTGCGTTCTAAAACTTCCTGCCTTCCCATATCAATAAAGATGAGGCCGCTCTTCCCTGTGCCCCTATTCCCTGCACAAAATCTCTTTACAGCCTGATCAAAACACCTGGCCAGGTAGTCACAGAGAGCAATTCTGCGCGGCTTTTCCTGGAAAAAGGATGAGGGAAACCTTGCCCTGTCTTGTTTCACCTGAATCCGCAACCGGGAGGGTGAAGCAAATGGATCACCCTGCACATGATCAATAAACAGCTGGTAGCCCCCGAAATCATAGGCTCCTTTAAGATTCTGGTAAGCCTTATAGCCTTTGTTGTTGATATTATAGATCTTTGATTCTAGATTCTTGCTGTTCTGCAGCATTACCACCTCTTTTGGTGCTGCTTCTTTTATGATTCCACTGTGAAACCCTGTTTTACATTTGCTAACCGCTATGTAAGGTGGTTATAAGATAAGCTACTTACTATATGCGGTGGTGCTTCGAGCAAAAAATGACTTTTGGCAGTGAAACCCTTTTTGGGTTTATGATTAGCTGTATTCCGTGTAAACCCATCCGCCGCTGAGCAATTTTTCATTAGATAATTAAGCGTCCCCTTCCTTAAATAATTCAAATGCTTCATCAGCCAGCAGAGAAACGAGTTCTGTAAAAGAGATCCCCGCTGCTTTGGCGGATTCCGGAAAAAGGCTGGTCTCGGTCATCCCGGGGATCGTATTGGTTTCCAGGACAAAGGGTTCACCTTCACTATTTAACATAAAATCAACCCGGGAAAGCTGCCGGCAGTCCATAGCCCTGTAGGTGCGGAGTGCCAGTTCTTCTACCTTTCTGGCTGCCTCAGGGGAAATGCGGGCAGGTATGATATGATGGCTCATCCCTGGGCTGTATTTTGCAGTGAAGTCATAAAATTCTGTTTCAGAGACGATCTCGATCAAGGGCAAAACCCGCGGGTTCTTTGTGCCCAGAACAGCTGCGGTTAGTTCGGTACCATCGATGTATTCCTCCACTAAAACTGCTTGATCATATTTAAGCGCCTCAGTTAGCGCTTTTTCCAGCTCACCTGTTTTCCTGACAATAGAGACACCGATCGCTGAGCCCTGTTTTGACGGTTTTACCACCAGGGGCAGCCCTAATTCCTTGATCAGGTTTTCCATCGCACCATCATCTAACTGTTCTGTTATAACCTGGAAAGAGGGTGTAGGAATTCCTTCATAGCACATCACCTTTTTTGCAATCACCTTATCCATACATAAAGCACTGGAAAGCACACCAGGTCCTGTATAAGGAAAACCGAGCAACTCTAAAAGCCCTTGAATAGTTCCGTCTTCTCCATATTTGCCGTGCAGCGCAATGAAGACCACATCTGGCTGAAAATCTTTTAGATCTTTCACAAGAGCACCCGCAGGATCGATCTCTTTTACCTCATAGCCTTCCCCTCTCAGGGCCTGGGATATCTGTTTCCCGGTTTTTATAGAAATCTCCCGCTCGGAAGAGCGACCACCCATTAGAACTGCAACCTTTTGCGGTTTTTCACTTACCACTTGCTTCACTCCTAAGATGCACCGGGGACGGTTCCTAGCGCATTTCTGTTTGATACACCGGGGATGGTTCCTAGCGCATGCGCATTTCTGCTTGCTTCGCCCCTATGCTATTTTAGTATCATGCTTTTAATATTCTATACAATTTACTAAATATCTTAAACTCTTTTTCAACCTCACTTTACACAAATCCTGTTTTTCGCTATAATGGAAGAGCGACCACCCATTAGAACTGCAACCTTTTGCGGTTTTTCACTTACCACTTGCTTCACTCCTAAGATGCACCGGGGACGGTTCCTAGCGCATTTCTGTTTGATGCACCGGGGACGGTTCCTAGCGCATTTCTGCTTGCTTCGCCCCTATGCTATTTTAGTATCATGCTTTTAATATTCTATACAATTTACTAAATATCTTAAACTCTTTTTCCAGAAACTCCGCAGGTGATCGCCTAAGTTCTTGCGGTGCAAGCAACGCAGTATAAAAGCAAAATTTTATTAATTCGCATTTTTTAAACCAAACAGGCAGGAAAAAACATAACTAATGACAAAAACCTCCTGGAAGCAACAACGATCAAATCATCATTTCCAGGAGGTGTTACCACCGATGTCGAAACGGTGGCTCAAAGATTTTCTTCGATACATCAACAAGGTATTCCTGCCTGAGGGCTGTACAAAATGGGCAAAAGATGAAAGAAAAGATCCAGAGATAGAACCGGGTACTATCTGGGTAACACTTCTGATAGGCTTTGCTTTGCAGGTGCAAAGTTTGGAAGAAACTTGAGTACGCAGAGCAAAAGAGAGATTTAAAAAGCTTCTACCCA
>NZ_CDRZ01000266.1 GCF_000946815.1 Syntrophaceticus schinkii
GTGTTGATCGGTTTATGGGATGGTAGTGCTTAAGTGGGGATGTTATCAGGGGAAGAGCCGTACACCCTTTAAACAGCGTTGATCCCCTGGTCAAGGTAATGGACACCCTTCTATCTCCTGAGGGCTGTCCCTGGGACCGCCAGCAGACACACCAGACACTGAAAAAATACCTGATCGAAGAAACATATGAGGTGCTAGATGCCATAGATGAAGGGGATATGTATAAACTATGTGAAGAATTGGGAGACTTATTATTACAAATCGTCTTTCATACAGCACTGGCGGAGCGAGCCGGCAAGTTCACTATGACAGAGGTGGTCTCCGGTATCACGAAAAAGATGATTAACCGCCATCCCCATGTTTTCGGGGAAGTCACTGTGGAGAATGCTGCGGAAGTTTTGGAAAACTGGGAAGCTATCAAACAAAAGGAAGGTCAGGAAGGAGAACTCAAATCCTTGCTCGCAGGAGTTCCCAGGTATCTGCCGGCACTGCAGAGGGCACAGAAGGTTCAGTCAAAAGCAGCCATAATAGGATTCGACTGGCCGGAAGCGGCAGGGGCAGCTCTCAAGGTGGAGGAGGAATGGGAAGAAGTCAAATCAGCATGGGAAAAGGGGGATCAGGAGGAACTGCAGCGGGAACTGGGGGATTTTTTCTTTGCCGCTGTAAACACATGCCGCTTGCTGAAGTTCGATGCCGAAGAGACCCTGCGAGCGGCGGCAGATAAATTTACGAAAAGGTTTTGTTTTAATGGAGAGAAAAGCACAACAGCTGGGTTTAAAGTTGGCGGAGATGTCGCTTTCTCAGCTGGATAATCTCTGGGAGGAGGCCAAATCCCTGGAAATAGAAGGCCAATAAAAAAAAAATTTTGATAAAAAGCATTGAAGAAGCAGGACTTTCAAGGATTCTGGCGAATTAGGTAGCCGAACCAGAAATTACATGTAAGGAGTGATCTTTTTTGAACAAGGCGGAACTGATCGGCAGTGTCGCAGAAAAGGCGGGTATGCCAAAGAAGGATGCAGAAAAGGCTGTAAGCGCAGTTTTTGCGGCTATTGAGGAAGCGCTTGCCAATGGTGACAAAGTGCAGTTGGTTGGCTTCGGTACATTTGAGGTAAGGGAAAGAGCTGCCCGTACCGGCCGCAATCCCCAGACCGGAGAAGAAATACAGATAGCAGCTACCCGGGTACCGGCTTTCCGTGCCGGCAAGGCACTCAAAGGTGCGGTTAGCTGACCATCTTTTTCTTCCTGTTGTAAAAAGGAAAGAGCGACAGCCTGTGGAGCGCTCACGGCTGCAATGATACAGGCTTAATTTATTTTGGTCCACAGCAGCACCTCCCTGTCAGCCTTCCCTGATGCTGTTCATCAGCACCCGGGCACCAGAGATTCCATTTGGATGATCAGTTCGGGTAAATGGAAAGGAGAAGAGGAAGTGCGACTCGACAAGTTTTTACAGGTAAGTCGTCTTATAAAAAGGCGTGCCAGTGCAAAGGAAGCATGTCTGGCCGGGCGTGTCCAGCTCAACGGAAGGATAGCAAAGCCAGGCAGTGAGGTTAAAGAGGGCGATAGGATTCACCTGACCTGGGGGAGAAGGGTAACTCAGGTAGAAGTGCTGCTGGTTCCTGAACGAAATATTCCCGCAGCCCAGGCAACAACCCTTTATCAAGTTCTGGAGGAAAGTACTGGTTCGTCTCGATAAGTGATTGCCGATCCTTTAGCCTATTTGCTGGCTTATACTGGCCTATAAAAGTATACTAGAATTCCCTCCCGTTCATACTAAGACCACATATGAAATAGGGAGGGAATTTCTATGAGACGAATACCCCTTTTATGTATCCTGGGACTGGCAGCTGCTTTTATGTTTTTAGCAGTGCCTGTTGGGTGCAGGGGACCGGCAGAAAAACCGCTGCCTAAAAGTGATTACAAATACCGGGAACCGGAAATAACACTCTACGATAATGACACCGGCCAAAAAAAGAGGATCAAGTTTGAGCAGTACATTGCCGGGGTAGTGGCCGCAGAGATGGAGCCATCCTGGCCGATAGAGGCTTTAGCTGCCCAGTCTATACTGGCACGCACCTTTACCCTTCACAAGATCAAGTATGAGAAGGGAGTGCCTAAACATGGGGCAGACGCCTCCACCAGCACAGAGGAATTCCAGGCCTATGATCCGTCACGCATCACACCCGCGGTGCGAGAGGCGGTCAAAAAGACCCGGGGTAAGGTGATCAAGTACCAGGGAAGGTATATCCGGGCGTGGTTTCATTCCAATGCTGGGGGAAAAACCGCAACAGCGTTAGAAGGCCTGGCTTTTAAAAAGGAAAAGACACCCTACATCCAGAGTGTATCGGATCCCGGTCAAAAAGTGGCCAAACCCGAAGACAAGACCTGGAAGGCATCTTTTACTCCAGAGGAGGTGCGGGCTGCTGTGCTACAGCAATCGGGTAAGGATCCAGGAGCAATCGCCAGTGCCGCTATTGTCAAAAAGGGGCCCTCAGGGCGGGCAGAGACAGTGCGCCTGGGGAACGTAAAAATCAGTGGACCCGCCCTGCGTTTGGGCCTTGGCCCCGAACGGATGCGTTCCACCCTTCTGGACAGCTTCGAGGTAAAGGGCGGCATGCTGCATATGTCTGGGCGCGGTTACGGCCACGGGGTAGGCATGAGCCAGTGGGGAGCCCACTACATGGCCAAACAAGGCAAATCCCACACAGATATTATTCACCACTACTTTAGAGATGTCACCATTGACAAAATCTGGCGCTGATGGTACCGGGGCCAGGCTTGCTTTATTGCTTTATTGTAGGTCGGTCGAGAGACAATCACGGATGCTTCTTGCAGTGCATTTGCGGGCAACAGGAATCCCTCTTCCGACCTCTGGCTTCCGACATCTGCTATTGCCAAACTCGCTTTATTGCTTAAAGATAGTTGGAGGACCTTCTGTTTCCCACACCTCATCACAGGCTGGATCAAGAGGACGCTTCCCGCGTCTCATCTCTCGGGATCTGAGACGCGGGGACGCTTTTCGCAGTCCATTTACCTCCGGCTTCTGACATGGATCATGCATCTCTTGCAGAAATGCACCAGGAACCGTCCCCCTTGCATCTTCCACCTCTCATTAGGCAGGGATTTAGCATTGCCATGCCGAAAAAGAAAGTCGAATAATAGTTGGGGGAAGGCAGGGGAGAAATTTGGATTTCGGAGATATGGAAGAGACCAGGGAATGGAAGGCAGTGAACATTCTGCGTCCTGAGTCCCAAACGGAGCCACCGCGTAAAAAACCTCGTCGTGGTATGGGATGTGGGTGCGGGTGTGGGTGTGCAGTTGTCATCTTGATTATCCTTATACTTGCTGCTGTAATAGCTCTTGGTTATTTAGGGCTTCTCACCCATGACCTGGTTCCTGAAGATAAGGATTCCGAAAAAACAGTACCTGTACTTCTCCTGGGGGTTGATCGGGAAACAAGAGAGGGACCGGGGAGGTCGGATACTATTATTCTTGCCTTCCTGGACACCAAGGATAAAAAGGTCAGTCTGTTATCTATACCAAGGGATACCTATACAGATGTGCCGGTTCATGGCAAGAAGGACAAGATCAATGCCGCCTATGCCTACGGTGGGCCAGAGGCAGCCATGGAGGCTGTGGGTCTCTTGCTGGACAGAGAGATCAAATACTATCTGGCCACTGACTTCCAGGGCTTTGTCAAGATCGTTGATACCCTGGGGGGCATTACCGTGCCGGTGGATGAGGAAGTCAGCAAAGGGATCAAGGTTCCTCCCGGTACACAGCGCCTGAAGGGAGAAAAGGCATTGGAGTTTGTCCGCTACAGGGGCTATCCGATGGCAGATATCGAGCGCATCAAACACCAGCAGATCTTTTTGATGGCTGTGGCAGATGAGGCCATGCGCCTGCGCAACATTTGGAAACTGCCTTTACTGGTCGGGGAACTTAGTAGTGCAGTGGATACCAACCTGAGCACAGCCCAGTTGATCGAACTGGGAGGAGTCTTCAAATCTGTGGACAGTTCCCAGATGGAATCTTACATCCTGCCAGGCAGACCCCAGTACATCAACGGGGTAAGCTATTGGATACCGCACACCGCCCAGATCGAGCCTCTGGTGAAGGCACTATATGAAGGAACACCTCCCCCAGCTCAATGACCAGCCGCGGGGACGGTCACTTTGGCTGGTCCAGTCCCCGCGTCACGCTTTACACTGGTCATAAAAAGGGTATAAAATATAATGAGCATGCATAAAAGTTTAGGGGAGGTTGGAGAAATGAAGGAACAGAAGCATGTAAAGACTGTGGTTAAAGGGACTTTAAGAAAGCCGCGGTTGGAAAAGGGCTGTGGGGAATGCCAGGTATCCTGCCAGTCTGCCTGTAAAACATCCTGTACTGTGGGGAATCAGGCTTGCGGCCTCAACGAGAAATAGACGATCTCAGGTCCCGGGTCCACCTTTTCGAGGCTGATGGCCTTTTTTTGGCCTTTGATGTGAACAGCGGTTCTCTTTATAACCTGGATGAGGTGGCCTGGCAGTTGGTGATGAACTACCTGGAATGTGGTGACTGGGAAGATGCCCGCTTATATGCAACCCGGATGTTCGATGGGAAGGAAGTTGACGGGGCATTTTCAGAACTAAAAGATTTGTCTGCAACAGGGCTTTTCTTTTCACAGGGTGAGGAGTGGCCTCATTATGTGCCTGGGAAGGAACTGGGGCTCAAGGCTCTCTGTTTGAATATCGCCCATGAATGCAACCTGTCTTGCAGATATTGCTTTGTGCCGGAAAGTGTTCGCCACCAGGAAAAAATCATGTCCAGGGAAACCATCATGGCTGCCCTGGATTTACTCCTTCAAGAAACACCATATCAGTTCCTTACTGTGGATTTTTTCGGGGGAGAACCCCTGCTGAATTTCGAGGGGATTAGGTTTGCAGTGGAGTATGCCCTGCGGCACGGGGCGCAGAAAAAATGGAAGTTTACTGTAACTACAAATACCCTGTTGCTAGGAGAAAAGGAGCTTGCTTTTTTCAAAGAGTATGATTTTAGTTTTGTGTTGAGCTGTGATGGAAGGCCGAGTGTGCATGACGCCTACCGGGTGACTACCCGCGGAGGGGGTACCTCTGGGATCGTTGCCAGGCGCATCCGGGAGTTTTTAAAGGCCGGAGCAGCTCCCGAGTATTATGTCAGGGGTACTTATACCAGGAACAACCTGGACTTCACCAAAGACGTTCTCTATCTGGCTGACCTGGGAGCGGAAAGCGTTTCCCTGGAGCCGGTTGTCGCTCCCGATAACGCCTCTTATGCCCTGCGGGAGGAGGACCTGCCGGAACTGCAGGCCGAATACTACCGGCTGGCACGGACTCTGCGGGAGCAGGAACGCCAGGGGCGTGCTGTTTCCTTTTACCATTATGCTCTTGATCTCTCAGGGGGCCCTTGTGTTGCCAAGCGCCTGACAGGGTGTGGTGCCGGCTACCAGTACCTGGCGGTCACACCGGCCGGGGAGATTTACCCCTGCCACCAGCTTGTGGGCCACCAGGAATACCTGATGGGTGATGTCTTCAGGGGAATAACCGCACCGCAGCTCCGTGAAAAATTACAGGAAGCACATATCTTTAGAAAGAAAGAGTGTTCTTCCTGCTGGGCACGCTTTCTATGTGGTGGAGGGTGTCACTCCCAGGCAGTCTTAAATGGGGGCGACCTCTTGCATCCTGCTCCAATTGCCTGTGCCATCATGCGGGCACGCCTGCAAGGGGCACTGTATTATTTAGCTATAAAGGAAAATATTGAAGAGGAAAAAAGCACCTGTTAGGTGCTTTTTGCATAAGATATATTCAACTTCTTGTCAACATTTTTACTCTCATAGATAAAGAAGGATTTTTTGAGTGAAAGAAGGATTTTTCATGTGAGTGTAGAATCACTAATTTGTTTCGGATAAAAGAGTCACGCCGTGCACTAAAAAATGGTAAATGGGCGGACAGCGCCTATTCAAGGGATCGCAGTACACAGTGTTAAGGCGTAAATTCAGCTCACAGTTAGGAGAGGAAATGTGGAAGCGCAAGATAAAGAACACTCTTTTTTATTTTCTTCCGGGTGCCAACTTTTCACTAAAGGAAAGTGTGCTATAAAATCCTGGACACAGCGACAGTACCAATCATTCTTACCATCCCTCCGTAAATTACCCCATCATACGGCAGTATGGTGTGAAGAACGACTGATCTGGATGAAAGAGGATCTGTTGCATGCCAGGACCGCTCTCTGCGGTCTGGCCAGGGATCTGCGTACAGGTAAAAGGGGCTTTAACCGCAACTTTTGGAAAAGCCCTTATTTTTGTACTACGGTTGTTACCCTGTTTGTTCTGATCGGGGTGAATGTCTACCTGAGTCAAAACCAGGCGGCTTGTGTCGCTTATTATAATGGGGAGAGAATTGGTATTGTAGAAACCCAGCAAGAGGGAGAGATGGTGATGTCCGGCTTAGAGCAGGAGCTGGAACAGTTCATCGGGCAGGATGTTTTTCTCCCTGGTACCCTGCATTATAAGACCTGTATGGTGCCCAGAAGCAGCATGAAGCCTGCTATCTACTATGAGTCTGCTCTGAAAGAACTGCCCTGGTTGGTCAAGGGTGTGGATATGTGTATTGACGGCAAGCCGGTGATGGCTTTAGCTTCCCGAGCAGAGGGGGAGCAACTCCTCCAGTCTTATCAGAAGGCGATGCTGCCTGAGGACAGCCAGGAGAAAATTGAGAAGGTGGATTTTCAAGAGGAGGTTTCCTTTCAGAATCGGCAGGTTGCAGTAAGGGATATCATACCTGTTGATGAGGCTCTCCAATTATTGCTGGGTGGGCAGTCCCAGGATAAAACTTATATTGTCCAAGAGGGAGATAATCTGTGGGGAATCGCACGCCGAAACGATATGCGCGTAGATGACCTTTACCAGGCCAACCCACAACTATCAGAGGATCTGAAGCCTGGTCAGGAGTTGAAGCTCGTCTCTGTTGAACCCCTGCTTAATATCACTGTCACAAGCACCCTGGCCACAAGCGAGGTTATTCCTTTTGAGGTCGAAACGAAGTTGGATTCAAACCTCAATCGGGGCAAGACAAAAGTTGTTAAAGACGGGGAAAATGGTGAGGCACAGGTGGTTTATCGTCTGGTGCGGCAGAATCAGCGGGTAGTAGAACGCAGTGAAGTTGAGCGCCAGGTGGTAAAGACACCGGAGGCCAAGGTTGTAGCAAAGGGCACTAAAACCGTAGTTACCGTAGCCAGCAGGGGATCAGGAGGTAGTGGAACACTGCGTTGGCCTGTGGGTGGCACGATCACTTCCAGGTATGGACCCCGTGGTGGCGAATTTCATTCGGGGCTTGACATCGGTGCGGGTTACGGTGCAGGAGTGGTTGCCGTTGCCGAAGGGCGTGTTGTGTCAGCCGGGTGGCAGGGAAACTACGGGAAGTGTGTGCTGATCGATCATGGCAGTGGATTGGTTACTCGCTACGCCCACCTTTCTCAGATCAATGTAAGTTCCGGGCAGAGTGTAGGGAGCGGGCAGTTAATCGGTCGTGTCGGAACAACCGGGAGAGCCTCAGGCCCCCATCTCCATTTTGAGGTGATCGTCAACGGGTCCACAAGGAATCCGCTGAACTACCTGCGTTAGAAGTACAACAAGTACACGAAAAGCCTATAATACCCACCACAGATATGAGAGTGTGGTGGGTTATTTATTTCTAGATGGCAGGTTCCATTTTGTGTGTTATAATCTTTTGGGAGGCGAAAGCTGTGGCTGGATTTTTTCGAAAACAAAATGCCTTTGCTCGGGTGGCACTTTATGTCCTGGTAGGGATGATCGCTCTCGGCCTGTTGGGAACTTCACTTGCCTGGTATGTGGGCTCCGGAGCTGAGCAGCTAAAGCCCGATTCTTCCTCTTCCGGGGAAGAGACAAATGGGATAAATGCAACAGAAATAGAAAATCAGGAGGCCTTACGAAAGCAGTTTGAGGGCCTGCTGGCTGGCAAACCTGATGACCTGGCTGTTCTGACCGGATATGCGCGGGTGGAAATGAAGTTAGGGGAGCTTTATCTACAAGAAAATAAAGGTGACCAGGCACAGGAAGCCTTTCAGCGGGCAGCGGAACTGTACCGGAAAGCGCTGGAACAGCAGGATGATTTACAATTGCGCCTGGAGTTAGCCAGTGCCTATCAGGTGCTGCAGGATGATGATCAAGCACAGGGCGAACTGCAAAAGATCCTCCAAGAGGAGCCTGATAATTTATATGCCTGGGCTCAAATGGCGTCACTGCTGGAAAACAAAGAGGACTGGGATGGTGCTATCAAGGCTTGGGAGAGTGTTTCATCTTCTCCACAAGCAGACCAGATGACCAAGGAGTTTGCCAAGTCTCATATCGAGGAACTAGAAAAACAGAAGTCGGAGTGAAAAGCGGAAGCCGGAAAAGCAGAAGTGATGCCGGAAGTCAGAAGTCTAAAAAGCGGAAGTCAGATGCCGGAAGTCAGAATTCGAAGTGAAAAAAGCGGAAGCCGGAAAAATAGAAGTCGGAGACCGGAAGTTGGAAGTCTGAGTGACACGGCCAACTAGAAAAACAGAAGTCGGATGCCTGAAAAGCGGAAGTCGGAAGCCTGGGTGACCAGGCAATTACTGTTGATCAGCGGACGGCTCTTTCGTCTCACATCTCCCTTGTGAGACGAAAGAGCCGTCTTCGTGTCTACTTTGCCCTGAATACCTGAAAAGCGGAAGTCAGAGACCGGAAGTCGGAAGTCTGAGTGAAAAACGGAAGTCAGAGACCGGAAGTCAGAAGTCTGGGTGACACAGGTAATTACTGTTGATCAGCAGACGGTTCTTTCGTCTCACATCTCCCGGTGAGACGCGAGTGAGACGCGAGAACCGTCCCCGCGTCTCGCCCGCGTCTCCTCCCACCACAAGCGGACCAGATGACCATGAACGTGCACCGGGGACAGTTCCCCTTGCACGCGCCGGCAACAGTCCCCCGTGTCTCACTGCGTCTCAGAAATGCACCAGGAACCGTCCCCCCTGCATGCATCTCCCGGTGAGACGCGAGTGAGACGCGAGAACCGTCCCCGCGTCCCCCCCCGCCCGCGTCTCACACCGCGTCTCCGCGTCTCACACCAATCACCAAATTTTACTTACCTATGGGCTGTTTTCTTCAGGTATAATGGGTTCAGAGAGGATGAACCGGAGGATGGAGCGCCTGATAGCTGTTGTAATTATTATTTGTCTGTTTGCGATGCTGATCCCGCCGGAACCGATTTTTGTTATCGGTTCCGGAGTTCTGCGGTCTGCTTACCAGGTGCTCTTTTTCTGGGAGACCCGTAACTGGGGTACAATAGAGGGGGATCACTTTGTTATAAAATACCAGGATGGTGACGAAAGGAACGCCGCATTAGCTATGCAGGAAATGGAGTGCTGTTATAGTTCCCTGGGGGAATACTATGGCTATTTCCCGGAGAAGAAGGTTCCAGTAGCCATATACGGGGATAGGGCTTCTTTGAATAGGGTATTCGGTTGGGGAAGTGATATGGGGGCCATGGGTGTTTACTGGGCCGGGGTGATCAGGCTGCTTTCACCTGATGACTGGCTAGGTGAGCTGGATGGTGCTGCAAAAGAGGATGCCTTCCGCCAGCAGGGACCCATTGCTCATGAGTATATCCACCTACTGGTGGACTATAAAACCCGGGGAAATTACCCGCGCTGGCTCACCGAAGGGCTGGCGCAGTATGGAGAAAAACAGCTTGTCAATGTTGTGGCCAAGGAGGCTGTCCAGGCGGAGCAGCCTGCATTACTAGAAGCATCTCTTACAGATTTGGACAAGAAGTTTGATGACCCACAGTGGCAGGACTGCTGCTATGCGGTGTCAGAAGACTTGGTGTCATTTTTAATCCGCAACTATGGCGCCGACTGTGTCCCCCTTTTGCTGGAGGAATTGGGCAGGGGGGAGACAGTGGACAGAGCCTTCAATAAGACGCTGGGGATTGGCATCCAGAATTTTCTAAAGGAATATCAGGGCAGAGTATAAAATAACCACTTATTGCTGTAAAATATCTATAAAGGAAAGAGAGGAATATCCATCTCTTAAGAGAATACAGATACGGAAAAGAGATCTATACACAATGAGTATTGAAATTACCAATTAATCATCACACAAGAGTTCATTAATTATATGGGGGAAATGTTCATGAAGCTAATTATTCAGGGTGGAACACCACTGCGCGGACGCGTCCGGGTAGCCGGGGCAAAAAACTCTTCTTTGGTTCTGATAGCTGCCAGTGCAATCAGCGGGGAAGAGGTTTATCTGGATAATGTTCCGAGGATTGCTGATGTCAAAACACAGATGGAGATCGTGCGTGCTCTAGGTGGTCAAGTTTCCTGGGAAGGCAGTAATACCCTGCACCTGAAATGGCACGGGAGTTTGAATTCGGATATTCCTTATAATATGGCCAAAAAAATTCGGGCATCCAACCTCTTTTTAGGTGCCATGGCTGCTAGAAAAGGCAGTATTAAAATACCCTTGCCCGGTGGCTGTAATATCGGGTCACGCCCTATGGACCTGCACCTGAAGGGCCTAAGTATGCTGGGCTTCGATGTCTCATTGGAACATGGGTATATTGAGGCGCGTCCCGGGAAGCTGAAGGGCTGCAGCATCTACCTGGACTTTCCCAGTGTAGGCGCCACGGAAAACATTATGATGGCTGCCGCCGGGGCACCGGGCACCACAGTGATCGAGAATGCTGCCAAAGAGCCGGAAATAGTCGACCTGGCAAACTTTTTGAATGCCATGGGAGGCAGGGTGCGGGGAGCGGGTACTGATCTGATCATCATAGATGGGGTAACAAAGTTCAAAGGCACCAGGTTCAGTGTGATTCCTGATCGAGTTGAGGCCGGGACCTATATGATCGCTGCAGGTGTGACAGGTGGAGAGGTGACTGTAGAGAATGTCATCGTCAAGCATCTGCAGCCTGTCATAGCCAAACTGCAGGATGTAGGACTCACTGTGGAGCCCAATGAGGACAAGATTTATGTGAAAAGGACAGGGGAGATTGTTGCCACTGATATCAAAACACTGCCCTATCCGGGATTTCCCACGGATTTGCAGTCACCGATGATGGTACTGCTGGCTTTAGCTAAAGGAACCAGCCTGATTGTGGAAAATGTCTTTGAAAACCGCTTCCAGGTTGCTGATGAATTGAAGCGCATGGGAGCAAAGATACAGGTCAAGGGGCATACAGCTGTTATCGAAGGGGGTAAAGAGCTTTCCGGTGCCCAGGTTAAGGCACCTGATCTGCGTGCAGGGGTTTCCCTGCTCCTGGCCGGCCTTGCTGCACAGGGTGAAACTGAAATCTGCAGTGCTGAACTGATCACCCGCGGATATGAAAGAGTTGTAGGCAAATTCAGCTCACTTGGAGCAAATATAAGGGGTTTAACTGAAGAGGGTGATGGTGTAGAACTGCGCACTGCTCTGGCAGCACCGGAAAATGAAAATAACACGGCCGGTCAGACCGGCTTCTAAAAAGAACACATAAACCGGAGCGGTTCCTCTGCAGCGGCAACAGCAAGGATGACAATCCTTAGGATTTACTGTTATTGTAACTATGTCTGACCTCCGACATCTGTTTTCAGGGTAGACGTTTCAGGGTAGACGCCAATGCCGCTTCATGGCAACCAGCAGAGGATAAAAACAGTGCCATGATCGGTAATGTAGCGGTACCAGAGCGAAGCAGTTCTTGGATACCTCCGACTTCCGGCATCAGACCTCTGTTTTCAGGGGAGACACCCATGCCGCTTTATGTAATATCATAAGAGAGTGTTAAAGGTGACAGAGGGGTGACATAGAACCGTCCCCTAAAGGTGGAAAGGATGTACGCAAAAGGATGACGGAAACAACTGTTATTTCTAGAATAATCGGAATGGCCAGGAGCCGCCTCTTTTGTATGATAACTGTGACCGCCGTTCTTCTGTGGGGGGGTTTGCGTTTTCTGCCTCTCCTGTCACAGGATCGCTGTATACTTTCTGGGATTTTGAGTGTCTGTTGTGCCCAGGGAATGAAGCCCTTTACCTATAAGACAGGGAGCGGGATCGCCTGGCGCAGCTTTTTTCAGTGTGGAGGGATGCCCAGCTCACATTCTGCTGTTGCAGCTGCCCTGGCCACTGCCCTCGGCCTGGATTATGGATGGAGCTCTCCGGTTTTTCAGATCAGCGCTGTACTGGGAAGCATTGTTATTTACGATGCCTTCACCTTAAGGAGAATGGTGGGGGAGCACTCCCGCATCCTCAGGGAACTGGTGCGGGATAGGGCGCAGCAGATCCCACACCTGGGAGAAAAGATGGGACATACTCCCCTGGAGGCGTCAATCGGTGTTCTTTGCGGAGTTCTCTGCGCCCTGCTGGTCGTCCGCATCTAACCTGAAGTGGAGGCCGGAAACCGGAAGTCGGATGTCTGAGGGACATGGGAACTACAGCGGTTCAGCGGACAATCTTGCAGCATACCCTTTTGACGATAAATAATCTTTTTGCTGTTCCAGCCACTAACGACCAATGACTAACCTGAAAAGCAGAAGCCTGAGACCAGAAGTTGGAGGTATGAGGAACACGGGAACTACTGCGGATCAGCGGACAGTTCTTGCGGCCCACTATTTAGACGACACAATTTTTTTTCTAACGACTAACGACTAACGACTAACGACTAACGACTAACGACTAACGACTAACGACTAACGACTAACGACTAACCACTAACCACTAACCACTAACCACCAACCACCAACCACCAACCACCAAAAAGGAGGGGATCCAAGTGATTACAACCAGAGAACTAAAGTTCCCCCTGCCGGGGTTAGACCTTGTATTAGAGGTTGTCGCCAATGTTGAGGACCTGGTAACTGACCCGGAGGATGATGATCAGATTCCGTATTGGGCAGAACTCTGGCCGGCTGCTCGGGGTTTGGCGCAGCACATCTGGGAAAAGATCGATTTCCGGGGGGAAACAGTTTTAGAACTGGGTGCCGGTCTGGGTCTTCCAGGGCTGGTGGCTGCCCTTAAGGGTGGACTCGTCACCTTTTCCGATTACAAGGATGAATCCCTGGAGATTATCGCCAGGAATGCTGCTCTCAACGGTATTAGAGGGGCTGCATACCTGCTGGCGGATTGGCGATATTTTGAAGTTGAACAGAAGTTTGACTGGATCATCGGCTCTGATGTGCTCTATAACCCAAGTCTAAACCCTTATGTTGCCGGGATCCTGGAGCGCAACCTGGCACCAGGAGGAAACCTGCTTTTTGCCCATCCCTCCCGCCCTGTTACCAAAGAATTTCTGGATGGTCTGATCGAATCTTTGGGTTTGCAGGAAGAAAAGTCAGTACTGTTAGTTTCTGTGCAGGAGCCCGGTGTTCCTGAATTCTATCTTGGAATCGATATCCACCACCAAAAACAGGTTGCTGAATAACTTCTTCTCTCAAGGATGCTTGCACAGAAGACAGCCTCCAGATGCAAAGGGGATAATTCCCCATCTCACTAATATTTTCCGCACCAGGAAGGAAAATGTAGTACAGGTGTCGAATAAACCAACCCTAGTATTAGCGTTATTTTCTGGAGCATTCGTTCTAAAGAGGAGGGGGCCATTTTGCTCTTGACGAAGATTTGCACCGGAATCAGTGGCTTTGATGACCTGTTTGATGGGGGGATCATCGCTGGAAATACAGTACTTGTGGAAGGTATACCAGGTGCGGGAAAAACAACCCTCGGTGTGGAATTTATCTATCGCGGGATCAGGGATTTCGGGGATCCCGGGCTTGTTTTGACCTTTGAGCAGTTTCCGGAATCTCTCTATCGGGATGCCCGCAGTTTGGGATGGGACCTGGAAGCCTTAGAGAAAGAGAACAAATTGCGTGTCATCTGTACATCCCCGGATGTGGTCCTCAGACCGGATACAAGTTTTTTAGAGGAAGCTGCTCGTTCTATAGGAGCAAAACGCGTACTTGTAGACAGCGTTTCTCATTTTCGACAGGTTGTCCATCATTCTCTTAAACTCAGGCAGGCTGTTTACTCTTTTTGTAATGGACTGCGCCGCCTGGGTTTAACTTCTTTTCTGATCAAGGAGTTGGAGGGGGACACTGAGGATTACCATTCTTTTGAAGAGTTCTTGGTTGATGTAGTGGTGCGGCTCCATTACGAGGCAAGGGAGGGCCTTTCACGCCAGCGCACTGTTGAGGTGGTTAAAAGCCGTGGACAACCTCATCTTTCCGGCAGGCACAGTTTTCAAATTAAAGAGGGAGGCACCAGGGTTTTCCCCCTGCGTCCCATACTCGCCGACACTCCAAAAGATTCGCCTTCCCGGCAGCAGGTGCCTACAGGTATCGGTGGGCTTGATGACATTTTAGGGGGAGGCCTGCCACCCGGCATATCAATCCTTGTGGCCGGTGAGACAGGCACAGGCAAATCTGTCCTGGGGCTTGAGTATCTGGTTAAGGGGGCTCTCCTTTACCAGGAAAAAGGGCTCTTTATGTCTCTGGAAGAGCCGTCTGAGAGAATTTTCTTTCAGTCAGCGGCCTTCTCCTGGGATCTGGATGCCTTAGTTCGGGAAGGGAAGATTCATGTCGTTTTCAGACCCTTTGTTGATGTCTATTTTGATGAGCTGATCATTAATCTCGCATCTTATATTCGGAAACACAAGATCAGGCGCCTGGTCCTGGACTCTTTACCTGTCGTGATTGGGCCTATACAGGATGTTTCTGTTCTGCGGGAAAAACTTTATTATATGACTACCAACCTGAATAACCTGGGCTGTACCTCACTTTTTCTCTATCCTCTGGGGAGACCTGGCAGTGATATGCAGTTTGCTGTGGCGCAGTCCCTGGTGCAGGGGAGCATTTTACTCAAATACGCCTGGTTTCAGAACAGGAGGATGCGCCAGCTGGAGCTCTATAAACTGCGTGGTGTCAGTCATGTTACAGGAAACCATATCATGGAGATCACAGGAAATGGCATTCAGGTGTTTCCCAGGCAAGGGGGGTTAAGGACATGAAAGAGCGGGGCTTTTTCGGTGTTGATGGCTTAGATCGCGCCATTCCCCAGGGAATGGAGTATGGTTCTCAGATCCTTGTTCATGGTGATACAGGTGTGGGGAAAACAGTATTAGCCGGGGAATTTTTGAAAGAGGGGCTTGTTTGTGGAGATACCTGTATCTATGTGGCCTGTGATGAACCACCTGCGGTGATGCGCGACCATTTGAGGGAATTTAAAGTAGGGGTCAGAGCCTATGAAGAGGCAGGGCGCTTGCTTCTTGTAGATGCCTATGAAGAAGAGGAGAGCCGTGAGCGCCACTTTATTGCCAACCAGTACAGCTTGGAGAAATACGCTGTTCTGGAAAGCAATCTTTTAGCGCGCTTTGCCGACCGGAGGGTGCGCCTGGTTGTGGACAGCCTGAGTACCCTCTTGATCCCCTTTGTCCAGGAGGAGATCCTGGAGTTTCACCGCAGCAGGCTGAAGTCCCTGCGCAAAAAGGGGATTCTGGCTATGGATGTTTTCGTAGATGGGGTTTTAGACCGACGGGTCATGACGGTCATCGGTCATTTTTATAGTGTCAATGTGCGCATGAAGTTCGGTGGTCCAAAGGTAAGACCTGAAAGGCTGATCCAGGTGGGAAAGGTCAAGAGCGGGAAGTTCGATGCTGTTCCCCGCCGGTTTGGGATCAGCCCGGTTTTTGGGATTATCTTTGCCCCGGATGTGGAGGTATAAATGATGAATTCTGAAGATGTTTACCTGAAAATCATCAACTCCATTTACTTGACCCTGAGCAGAGCTACGGGTACCATGCCGTTTGGAGGAAGGCATTACCTGGAGGAGATTACCCGTGGTGTCGGGGAGCAGATCCTTAAGGATTATGGGGAAGAGTGTAAGCTGGAGAGCACAAGGCCCAGCGATATCTGTAAGGCTTATTTTAATGCTCTTGGGTATTTGGTGTTTCTGGAAGAGGGGGCTTTCCAGCTGGAGGACGAAGGCAACAGCGTCCTGGTAACCATGAGCCAGGAACACTGTATTTACCAGAGTTATTGCAGGCGAGCACAAGAAGAGGGGTTATTGTTTTACTGCCCGCGCCTGGGTGCCTTGCAGTCTGCATTAAAGAACGCATTGGGTCTGGAATATTCCACAGCAGTGGAGTTTGAACCGGCATCCGGTGTTTGCCATGGCAAGGTTTTTCCGGTGAAGCGTCGACTGCGGACAGAGATGATGCACTTTGTGGATGATACCCTGGATATCGCCGGCGAAAGGGCTGTCCTTTTTACAAAAGATGTCTATCTTTCCTTTCTGGTTGCTGTTAATGAATACGCTCCTTTTATTCTCCAAAAAGTGCTTTTTGATACCGGGTACAGGTCATTTCTGAATATTGCCAGGGAGGCTGCAGATTGCTATAAGATACCTGAGGATTCTTTACAGGTTTGTTTTGAGGAGATGAAAAACTGTGGTATAGGAAGGATAGAGCTCGTTTCATTGGACGCTTCTGCGGGACATGCTGTTCTTAGATGCTACCAGTCCTTTGAAGTGGCTGTAGTAGAGGGTATGGAGCTTTATCGCACACCTCGAGTCACCTGTGACCTCCTCAGGGGACAGCTTTCCGCCTGTCTAACGGTAATCCTGGGGTATCCCATCATCTGTGAGGAGATGCAGTGTGCTGCTTTGAGTGGAGAATACTGTGAGTTTCATGCATATCCTGAGGAGGAGAACGAGGGAGAATGATGCACGAGGGGAGGGGACGGCCGGAAAACAATCAGAATGGTGGAATCCTGGGGGATACCATACAGGGAAGTGTGGTGCGCATCAATATTCTTGCCTTTTTCCAGGCCAACCCCCATACAATCGATACCGCGGCGGGGTTAGCCAGGCGTCTGCACCATGCCCCCGAGGAAATAGAACTGGCTCTTGATCCCCTGGTCAGGATAGGAATCATTCAGCAGAAGAAATTCAAAAGTGTGCAGCTTTACCAGTTGAGAAATGGTGAGTTGATTGCTTCGTTTTTTAAAACCCAAAGGGGTGACACATTCCTTGAATAACAGTACAGATCTCATTCTGTACCAGGCTCTAGAGGCAATTCCCCTGGGAATAGCGGTATTTGACGGGGCTGGAAAAATTGTCGCTGTAAACTCTAACCTTTCAGAGGTATTTGGTGTTGCCTCCCATGAGGTTCGCGGCTATAATCTGGAAAGGCTGCTCCGAGAAAAGGGGCTTCCACCGGATCATCCTCTTTTCCAGACACACGCAGGCAAGGAATACACTGGGCCTGCTGCCCCGCTCACCGGCTGTCATCCTTCCTATGCTAGCACTCATTATTTTAAGGGGGATGGGGGGGAAAGCCAGGGGGGTGTTTTTGTTCTCTGGAATGCCAGATGCCAGCAGGAACTGGAGCAGGCGGTGTTCAAGGCTGAGCGGTTAGCCATTATGGGGCAGCTTGCTGCCATTGCCCTGCATGAGGTTCGCAATCCCTTGAGCGCCATCAAGGGCTTCCTCCAGCTCTTGAGAAGAGAACTGGAGGATGCTCGGCAGCTGGAATATGTGGAGGTTATGCTGGAGGCGCTGGACAGGGTCAACAACCTGATCACCAATTACCTCCGGCTGGCTAAACCCGGCACTCCTGAGCGTCAGCCCTGTGACCTGGAGAAGCTGATTCATGAACTTATTATACTCTATAAATCTGAGCTAAAAAACAAAGGGATTGGTTTTCTTTTTTCATGTCATTCAGAGCTTCCACCTGTCCGTCTCGACCGCGAACAATTTCACCAGGTTCTCGTCAATCTCCTCAAAAATGCTGTGGAAGTAACATCTGCGGGAGGAGAGATCCGTATAGGTATTGAATACCTGAAAGAAAAGGATATGGCCTTGCTTTTTGTCCGGGATACCGGAATTGGCATCTCTGAAGAGGCCCTCCCGCGGATCTTCGACCCCTTCTTTACCACAAGGGAGAAGGGGACCGGGTTGGGTCTTTATGTCTGCCGTGAGATTGTGATGAATCACGGGGGGGAGATCCAGATCGCCAACAATCCGGATAAGGGATGTACGGTGACGATTACCGTTCCCTGTAGTTGACGGAGGTGACGGAGGGACGGGGGGCGTGTCATGATCTTTTCCGTCTCCCCGCTCGTGACGCGGGACGGTTCTTTTGTATTTCAGTCACTGTTCCCTGCCAATAATGGAAGTCTGAGGCCGGAAGTCAGATGTCGGAAAAACAAAAGCCCGGAAGCAGGATGTCAAGTGAGACGCGAGAGACGCGGAGACGGTTCTCGCGTCTCAGCGGAAGAGGTGAGACGAAAGAGTTGTTTGGCGATCCGCGGTAGTTCCCATGTCTCTCAGACTTCCGACTTCCGGTCTTGGGCTTTCCGTTTTTCGGGTGCTCATTTTTGTATCAACTATCAACAAAGCCCGAATAATAGTGCTATAATACCAGATAATAGAAGCAAAGAGCTTGTACGCGTGCAAGGGGGACAGTCCCCGGTGCACGCAAAAGTGGATCAGAGAACAAACCCTGTGATCCAAGCCTGAATAATAGTACTGTAATACCAGATAATAGAAGTAAAAAAACTTGTATAATAGAGGCAAAGAACTTACAAAGAGGAGAATGAGATGTTGCTCGAACGCTTAAAGGCTGAAATCTATCAGGACTTGCAGAATGCTGCGATGCGGGCCCAGGAGGAAGGGAAGCTGGTATTTGAGGAGCTCCCCCTCTTCACACTGGAGAAGCCGCGGGAGAAGGAGCATGGGGATCTGGCCGCAAACATTGCCCTGGTCCTTGCCCGCCCGGCAAAAACCGCGCCCAGGAAGATCGCCCAAATTATTCTTGACTATTTTCCTGCCGGAAGCAACCGTGTGCTAAAGGTTGAAATAGCGGGGCCTGGCTTTATCAATCTTTTTCTGGATCCATCCTGGGTTTATGCCGTTCTTCCGGAAGTGGAGGAGATGGATGACCACTATGGATGCTCTTCCATGGAAAACCCCGAAAAGGTACAGGTGGAGTTTGTGAGCGCCAACCCCACCGGGCTGCTGCATATGGGGAATGCGCGGGGCGCGGCTTTAGGGGATACCCTGGCCAATGTATTGGCTGCCGCGGGTTATGAAGTGACCAGGGAGTTTTATGTCAATGATGCCGGGAGTCAGATAGAGACATTCGGCCGCACACTGGAAGCCCGTTATCTGCAGCTGCTCGGTCAAGATGTCCCCTTCCCTGAGGATGGGTATCCAGGGGATGATCTAATTGACAGCATGCGCAAACTGATCGCTAAAGTAGGGGATAAGTACCTGCAGGTTGCTCCGCGGCTGAGACGTGAGATTCTCGTCAAATATGCCCTCCAGGAGAAGTTGGAGCAGATGAAGGGTGATCTTGCTGACTTTGGGGTGCATTATGATATCTGGTTTTCAGAGCAGACCCTGCACGATTCGGGAGCCATTGAGACGGTTTTAAAGGATCTACAGCAGAAGGGGTATCTTTATGAAAAGGATGAGGCCATCTGGTTTCGTTCCACCCTTTTTGGGGATCAGAAAGATGAGGTGCTGGTGCGCAGCAGTGGGGTCCCCACCTATTTCGCCGCAGATATCGCTTACCATAAAAATAAGTTCCTGCGGGGATTCGACCGGGTGATCAATATTTGGGGGGCTGACCACCACGGCCATGTCCCGCGCATGAAGGGTGCAGTTGAAGCTCTAGGCTACGACCCCGACCGCCTCCAGGTGATCATCATGCAGCTGGTGCGGTTGTTCAGGGGAGGGGAGCCTGTGAGGATGTCCAAGCGTTCCGGTGAGTATGTCACCTTAAGGGAGCTCATGGATGAGGTGGGCTCAGATGCGGCGCGCTACTTCTTCGTAAACCGCAGTTTTGACAGTCACCTGGATTTCGACCTGGATCTAGCCATAAAGCAGTCCAGCGATAACCCCGTATACTATGTCCAGTATGCCCATGCTCGCATCTGCAGCATCCTGCGCCAGGCGGGGGATCTTCTCCCGGCACAGGAGGTCGACTGCGGTTTGCTTCAGGACCCTGCAGAGATCGCCCTCCTGGAGGGGATTGCTGAGCTGCCTGGGGAGATCAAATACGCCGCAGCCAGTCTGGAGCCGCACCGATTGACGCACTATGCCTATAACCTGGCCAACCTTTTTCACGGATTTTATACAACCTGCCATGTTCTTAATGCAGAGCCTGGTTTGCGTGAGGCGCGGCTGGCACTGGTTAACACCTGCCGCATTACCCTGCGCAACACCTTAAAAATTATCGGGGTTTCAGCCCCGGAAAGGATGTGATATTTTGTTTATTTGCTGGCTGGGACATGCCTGTTTTTACTGCCAGGGGGAAGGGGTATCCCTGCTTACGGATCCCTTTGATGAAGAGGTGGGCTACCCTCTGCCGAAAAAAGAGGTGGATGTTGTTACGGTCAGCCATGACCACTACGATCACAATGCTGTCAGCTTTCTGCCGGGAGAGCCTGTGGTGATCAAAGAAGCAGGGAAACACCCCTTCCGGTCACTGGAGTTCAATGGCATTTCGGTTTTTCACGATGAAGTGAAGGGTGCCAGGAGGGGCAAGAACATCATCTTTACCTGGGAGATGGATGGGGTGCGCCTCTGTCATCTTGGGGATTTGGGGCATCTGCTGGATGAAGCGGCTCTTCACAGTATAGGGAGGGTAGATATCCTCATGGTTCCGGTGGGTGGTGTTTACACCGTCGATGCCAGGGGTGCGCGGGAGGTGGTTGCCCAACTCCGACCCCGCCTGGTGATTCCTATGCACTACCGGACACCGCATCTTTCTTTTGATTTGGAGCCACTGGAGAACTTCACCCACCACTTTGAGAGGGTGCGGCAGGGGAAATCATGGCAGGGAACTGCTGAGGACCTCCCGGATGAACAAGAGGTCCTTGTTCTCGACTACCAATAGAGAACGGGTAAACAAAGCTTCTTTATAAGGGGAAGCCTGTTCATCTAACAACTGGTTGTGATCGGCAACACTATAGCAGATCCCGGATGTAGGGGAGCAATATCCAATTTGTTGTCGGAAGAGTTTATTGTCCTGTGCCATGACCATCAACAAATACCAGGAGAGGTGAGAACGCATCGTGACAGCAGGCAAATCCCTGTCCCCTTGTCTTGATGTCCGCCCCCTTGTCTGCCTTGGTGACGCGACCCCCGTCCCCTTTGTTACTTCTTTGTTACTTGACAATCTCCCTGGGACAAGTTTAAAATTGGCTTTGTATGAAACGAAACAAGAATCTTCACAGAAGGGAAGAGGGAGAGGGTTTGACGAAATATATATTTGTGACAGGTGGAGTTGTATCATCCCTGGGCAAAGGGATCACTGCGGCCTCTCTGGGCCGCCTGTTGAAGAGCCGGGGTTTTTCAGTGATTATTCAAAAGTTTGATCCATATATCAACATCGACCCGGGAACCATGAGCCCGTACCAGCATGGGGAGGTTTTCGTTACAGATGATGGGGCAGAGACCGACCTGGATCTGGGGCACTATGAGCGCTTTCTTGACCAGAGTTTATCCCAGGGGAGCAATGTCACTGCCGGCCGCATCTATAATTCGGTAATCCATAAAGAGCGCCGCGGGGAATACCACGGGGGCACTGTCCAGGTAATCCCCCATATTACCAATGAGATCAAAGATTATATCCAGCGGGTAGCAGATGAGGAAAACACCGATATAGTAATCACGGAGATCGGAGGCACAGTAGGGGATATTGAGTCTCTCCCCTTTCTGGAGGCCATCCGTCAGTTCAAAACCGACATCGGGAGAGAACATGTTCTCTATCTTCATGTGACACTGGTTCCCTATCTGAGGGCTGCCCAGGAATTGAAAACCAAGCCGACCCAGCACAGTGTGAAGGAACTGCGCTCCATCGGGATTCAGCCTGATATCATCGTCTGCCGCAGTGAAGAACCGCTGACCCGGGAGTTGAAGGACAAGATCGCCCTCTTCTGCGATATTGACAAAGATGCAGTGATTGAAGTGATGGATGCCCAGTCCATCTACCAGGTTCCCCTGATGCTGGAAGAGCAGGGGATGGCTGAGATCGTCAGCACTCATCTGAATCTTCCTCAGCGAGAGCCATATTTAGAGGAATGGAAGAGGGCTGTCAGAACCTATTTTAACCCCAAGAAAAGCATCCGGGTGGCAGTGGTGGGGAAGTATGTGGAGCTCAAAGATGCCTATCTGAGCGTTGCAGAAGCCCTCTGTCATGGGGGGCTTGCCCATGAAACCAGTGTGCAGATCAGCTGGGTTGATGCGGAAGGCCTGGAAGAGGAAAACCCAGATGATGTTTTCCAGGGAGTGCAGGGGATCCTTGTGCCAGGAGGCTTTGGCAGCCGCGGAATTGCCGGGAAGATCAAGGCTGCTGGATATGCCAGAGAGAAGCGGATTCCATTTTTGGGTATTTGTCTGGGGATGCAGTGTGCTGTAATCGAGTTTGCGCGGTCGGTTTGTGGGCTAAAAGATGCCAACAGCACGGAGTTTGATCCACAGACACCAGATGCGATCGTTTCCTTTCTTCCCGGACAGGAAAACCAGGATTGTCTGGGTGGGACCATGCGGCTCGGCAAATATCCATGTAAACTGGTTCCGGACAGCAAGGCATATGCTGCTTATGGAAAAGAGATGGTAGAGGAGCGCCACAGGCACCGCTATGAAATTAACAACACTTATCGGGAATTGATTGCTGAAAAAGGGATGAGGATTACCGGCACATCTCCTGATGGACGACTGGTAGAGATAGTTGAACTGCCCGAACACCCCTGGTTTGTTGCCTGTCAGTTTCATCCGGAATTTAAATCACGCCTCAACAGACCACACCCTCTTTTTCGGGATTTTATTCGCAGCAGCACTGCAGCAGATTTGAGAAGTGATTGGAGGAAAAAGCGTTTTGTATAAGGTGCACCTGATCGAAGGGCAAGATATAGATCTTTATAATAGTTTTGTAAATAGTTCCTTGCGGCCACACTTCCTGCAGAGCTATGAGTGGGGGGAACTGAAACGAGGCACCGGGTGGAAGCCTTTACGCCTCCTTGTGACAAAGGATGGCACCCCCGTCGCTGCCATCTCCCTTCTCAAAAGAAAACCCCCCATTTTTGGGAGGTCGATTCTTTATGCACCCAGAGGGCCGGTGATCGGTAAGGAATGTGACCAAGCGGGTGAAGATTATTTCTGGCAAGAAGTGATCAAACTCGGGAAGAAGCACAGGGCTATTTTGCTTAAAATTGACCCTGACATCCCTTCACCGGATGAAGCTGCATTAAAGCGCCTTAAAATGATCGGTTTTCGCCCCTCCGGGGATGAAGCCGGCTTTGGAGGGGTGCAGCCTCGCTATGTGTTTCGTATGGATATTACCCCTAACGAAGAGGATCTGCTGGCCGGGATGGCGAGCAAGACCAGGTACAACCTTCGCCTGGCAGCCCGCAGGGGAGTAAAGGTGCGGATGGCAGAGAACAAAGATGAGCTACGGACATTTTACGATATATTAACCGAAACTGCGGAGCGTGACGGCTTTCTTGTCCGTGACTTCAGCTACTTTGAAGCGATGTGGGACCTCTTTGTTGCTCAAGGAACTGCGCGTTTGTTTTTAGCAGAATATGAAGGGGAGATCATTGCCGCGACCCTGGCTTTTTGCTGCGGAAATCGCGCCTGGTATCTGTACGGAGCATCCAGCAACAGGCGGCGCAATGTGATGCCTAACTACCTCCTGCAGTGGGAGATGATCAGGTGGGCTAAGTCACTGCAGTGCAGTGTATATGATATGCGGGGGGTTCCGGCGACTGATGATCCCGAAGAAGCCCTTGCCGGGCTTTATCGCTTTAAGAAGGGCTTTGGGGGAGAATTCACCGAGTTTATCCCAGAACATGACCTGGTTCTCTCTTCTATCTGGTATTTTATCTGGGAGAAGCTTGTTCCTATCTACTTGAAGCTTACTCACCGTAAAAAGAGCCAGCGAGATGAGATAGACTAGGATGAAAATATTTCGTTACTATTTGTGCCGCTGGCGGCAGCGGCGAAATGGCTGTTAGGGTGTTTTATAAAATCTATGTAAATGATAGAGGTTGAAGATGTTGGATGTACAGGAAAGCACCCCTTGCTGGGTGGATGTCGATCTGGATGCAGTAGGGAATAATATTGCCAGTGTAAAAAAATTCCTACATAGTGGTGATGTCAGGCTGATGGCGGTGGTGAAGTCCAATGCCTATGGTCACGGTTTGCTGCCGGTGGCCAGGACTGCCATGACACGGGGTGCTGATGCCCTTGGGGTGACACACCCCAATGAGGGTATTGCCCTGAGGGAAGAAGGCATTGATGCACCGGTCCTGATCTTTCGTCCCCTGCTCCCCGGTGAAGAAGAAGATATTGTGAGATTCGGCCTCACCGCCTCGGTCAGCACAGTTGAACAGGCTGAGCTGTTATCTGCCGCGGCTCAAAAGTTCGGGCTGAGAACCCCTGTCCACCTCAAGATCGAAACCGGGATGGGGAGGACGGGTTTCCTGCCGGAAACCCTTAAGGCTATGGCAAATCGCCTTTTTTCTCTTCCGGGGTTGGAATGGGAGGGGATCTACACCCATTTTGCCTCTGCAGCAATTGATTCATCTTTTACCCGCCGTCAGTTCCAAAATTTTTGCGGTATAGTACAGGATTTCGCCATAAAGGGAATAGAGTTTCCCTTGCGGCATGTCTGTAACAGTGCCGCTGCCCTGCTTTATCCTGAAATGCACCTTGATATGGTGCGTGCCGGCACACTCATCTACGGCCAGCTTCCCGCCGGAGTAACAAGCCCGGCCCTTGACCTGGAAGATACCTGGTCCTTTTGGACCCGGGTTATTCATTTACAAAAGGCGCGGTCCGGGGCGACCATAGGCTATGGAAGAACACATCGGGTGCGCCGGGATACGGTGATAGCTGTTCTGCCTGTAGGCTACAGAGATGGTTTTGGTTTAGATGTGCAGCGCCGCCCGGCGGGGCTGTTGGATCTGGGCAAGGTGATTGCTAAAATAATTTTGGGCTATCTGGGACATCCGGTAGGCTCACCATATGTTTCCATCAACGGCACCCTGGCCCCGGTTGTGGGCAGAATCGGAATGGAATTAAGCTGTATCGATGTGGGCAACATACCTGATATAAAGGTTGGTACCCCAGTTCTCGTGCAGGTGAGACGCACAGTTGTTAAAGATTCTGTTCCCTGCTTATACAGGTGCCAGGTACCATCTCACAGCAACAGCGGTCCAGAGATGCAGACCTAACCTCCCGAATCAGCAATTTAAAGTATTTTGTTAGAGGAATTAACGGTTATATGGAGAATAGAGAGAACATATACCTGCGGCAGTGGCGGAGGAGGTTATAGAAATGATCATTCAAACAACAAATGCAGTTGCCCTGCGTTGTCCGGATTGCGGCAAAATAAAATACCATGTGCTGTCTTTTTTTGCTTTTTCGGGGAAAAAGCCGGTGCGTTTTAGCTGTGACTGCGGGGCGCAGCTGCTTTCCATCACAACAAAGGATCACAAGGTATACTACCTGCAGTTGGACTGCTTAATGTGTGAGACGAAACACCTTTACCACTATCTTTTTAAAGACCTCTGGTCTTCTGAAGCTCTGCCCTTGTACTGTGAGGAGACAGGTCTGGAGGTAGGTTTTATCGGGCCGCGGCCAAAGGTCAGGAAGTGTATCGCCAATCAGGAGCGTTCACTGCGTGAAATGGCAGAGGATCTTGGTTTCTCAGATTACTTTGAGAATCCGGAAGTCATGTATGATATTCTGGATGAACTGCATAAACTAGCAGCAGAAGGGAAACTTTCCTGTCAGTGTGGGAATATGGATGTTGAAGTGGAGGTTTTTGCCGATCGCGTGGAGCTGCGCTGCCCCAACTGCGAGGCCCTGGGTATTATCAGTGCCGAAACCAAGGAAGACCGGAAGGCCATGAAAAATACCTGGGAAATTGTTTTGAAGGCTGGGGCCTTACAGTGGATCTGCCGCGGCAAGGCAAAAAACAGAAGGAGAAAGTCCAAGGAATAAGGGGGTACTTTTTTCTTGAGTCTGGTAACTATTTCAGAGCTTCTTACCAGGGCTGAAGCAGGTGGGTATGCTGTAGGTGCCTTTAACTGCAACAATATGGAGATCGTGCAGGCGATCATCTCAGCAGCTGAGGTGGAGCGCTCTCCGGTGATTATTCAAGCCAGCCAGGGTGCCATCAAATATGCCGGCTTGGGATATATAACCTCCCTGGTGCGTGAGGCAGCTTTGTTCTCTGAGGTTCCGGTGGCCCTGCATCTGGATCACGGCACCGATTTCCAGCAGGTGGTCAACTGCTTGAGGTCCGGCTTTACTTCCGTTATGTTCGATGGTTCCCACCTTCCCCTGGAGGAAAACATCAAAATGACCCGCAAGGTAGTGGAGGTGGCTCATGCAGCAGGCATAGCTGTGGAAGGAGAGCTCGGACGCCTGCGGGGTATCGAAGATGAGATCAGTGTTTCAGAACGAGACGCCTTTTTTACAGATCCTCAAGAGGCTGTTACCTTTGTACAGGAAACAGGGATCGATGCACTGGCTCCCTCTATCGGTACCGCACATGGGCGCTACCGCGGAAAACCCGAGCTGGATTTTGAAAGGCTGCACAGGATCCGGGAACTGACGGGAGTGCCACTGGTACTGCATGGTTCATCAGGTGTGCCTGGTGAAGATATCAGGAGAGCCATTGAACTGGGTGTCCGCAAGGTGAATATCGATACCGACATCCGGCAGGCCTTTGTGGAAGAGATCCGCCGCGTGCTGGCATCTGATCCGGATCAGATCGATCCCCGCAAGGTTTTGGGGCCGGCACGCACAAGAGCTACAGAGGTGATCCGGGAAAAAATTCGGCTTTTTGGATCGAATGGAAAGGCCTAGAAAAGCCTTGAATCTAAGGAGTGAAAACAGTTGGAGATCTTTTTGGACACTGCTAATGTTGATGAAATCAAGGAAGCTGTAGACTGGGGAGTTATCTCCGGGGTTACCACCAATCCTACCCTCATCGCCAGGGAAGAGGGTGCAGATTTTCATGAAATTATTAGGGAGATCTGTGAACTGGTACAGGGCCCGGTAAGTGCTGAGGTGATCAGCCAGGATTTGAACTGGATTCTGCGGGAGGCTCGGGAACTGGCGAGTATTGATTCTCATGTTGTTGTAAAAATTCCGGTAACACCTGAGGGTTTGTCCGCGGTAAAGGTGCTCTCCGGAGAAGGTGTCCGTGCAAATGTAACCCTGGTGTTCAGTGCCCTTCAGGCCCTCTTGGCGGCGCGGGCAGGGGCTGCCTATGTCAGTCCCTTTATCGGTCGGATCGATGATACCGGCCAGGAAGGAATGGATGTGCTGGATGATATAATGGGTATTGTTGAAAACTACCAGTTTTCAACGGAGGTGATCGCTGCCAGCATTCGTCACCCTCAGCATGTTTTGGAGGCTGCAAGAATCGGGGCGGACATCGCCACAGTACCATTCAATGTGCTGAAAATGATGTTCAGGCACCCCCTGACTGACCGCGGGATAGAGCGTTTTCTTGCGGATTGGGATAAAGTAATCAAGGGTTAAAATTGTCTTGACAAATATGAACAGTAATGTTAATCTATACATAAAAATGTCCTGACACATGCTTTGCTTCCTGCATTTTAGTCAGACCCCTTGGTATGTTTACAGCTGCCGGAGCCGCTGTACTGTAAAAAGCGGCACCGGCGTGCTCTTGTATCCTTCCTTTGATCGACCGGAATAACCGGACTATCAATTACTGATAAACTGCAAATTATAACTGATCCCACCTGGAGGGACAATATTTTACCAGCCTTATCTTGTAACATATCCTAATAAAGTTTTGTTTATAGTTTATTGAATTATGTTATATCTAAAATTAATAGAAAATAGGGTGATATCAACTTGAATCTGTCAGAATTAGAGCAGAAGACCATCTCAGAGCTCCATAAAATCGCTAAAGACCTGGAGCTGACCGGGTGTTCACGTCTGCGCAAAAAGGAACTCATTTTTGAGATCATGAAGGCCAATACTGAAAAGGATGGGCTGATGTTTGCCCAGGGGATCCTGGAAATCCTTCCGGATGGCTACGGTTTCCTGCGCCCTTTCGCCTACCTTCCCAGCCATGATGACATCTATGTTTCCCCTTCACAGATCCGGCGCTTTGACATGCGAACAGGTGACCGTGTTGCCGGACAGGTGAGGGCACCAAAAGAGACAGAGCGCTTTTATGCCCTCTTGCGGGTAGAAACAATCAACGGCTATGACCCGGATGAGGCTTCACAGAGGCTGCATTTCGATGCATTAACACCGATCTTTCCCAATGAGCGGATTACCATGGAAAGTAATGGGTCCGGGGACATCTCCTGCCGGATCATCGACCTGATCTCTCCTTTAGGAAAGGGACAGCGGGGGTTGATTGTTGCTCCCCCCAAAGCAGGGAAGACCTATTTGCTGAAAAAGATCGCCAATGCCATAACTAACAACTATTCAGATATTTATCTGATGGTGCTGCTCATCGATGAACGCCCGGAAGAGGTTACAGATATGCAGAGGTCTGTGGATGGGGAGGTTGTCAGCTCTACCTTTGATGAGCCTCCGGAAAACCATGTCAAGGTCTCAGAAATGGTGTTGGAGCGGGCAAAGAGACTGGTGGAACACAAGCGTGATGTGGTGATTCTATTGGACAGCATCACCCGACTTGCTCGAGGCTACAATTTAGTTGTTCCCCCTTCCGGCCGCACTCTTTCCGGTGGAGTTGATCCTACAGCACTGCATAAACCCAAGCGCTTTTTCGGGGCTGCCCGCAATATCGAAGAAGGTGGCAGTTTGACCATCCTGGCTACAGCACTGGTAGAGACCGGGAGCAGGATGGATGATGTGATCTTCGAAGAGTTCAAGGGCACAGGCAATATGGAGCTGGTGCTGGACCGGAAACTATCGGAAAAGCGGATCTTCCCGGCTATTGATGTCAAGCGTTCCGGCACACGGCGGGAGGAATTGCTGCTCAGTAAAGATGAGCTGGAACTGGTCTGGAATTTTAGGAGGACCTTCGCCTCTTACGGTACCAGCGACATCAGCGAAATGCTGATCGATGCCATGAAGAAGACCAAAGGAAACAACGACCTCCTGCGCGCACTTCCTGAACTCTTCAAGTGAGACGCGGGGACGGTTCCCACCTCTCGCCGGATGCATCGGGGACGGTTCCTGGCGCATTTCTGAAGTTGGTGCCGCCATCTTTTCCGACATTTGACCTCCATTCTCGGGTGATACACTGGGGACGGGAGCGACCAAGCTAGGTCGTGACACTTAGTGGGTGGGAATCCCACCGGGCAAGGTTTAGCCAACCACCCGTAGCCAGCCTTGGAGCATAGCTGGTAACAGCTATGTTTAAGCGTAGGCAGGCGAGACAGCGGGCCGAAAGCCGCGAAGGTTGAAGGGATTAGCTTCGAAATAGTG
>NZ_CDRZ01000267.1 GCF_000946815.1 Syntrophaceticus schinkii
TAAGACTGGACAGTTAAAGGAGTTTCGAGTAAGATTCATTTCAGTGTTTTTTAGGGAAGGGGGACTTGGCGGGCGTGCCATAGGGGTTCCCCTTCTCGCTATTTATCCTTCCGTGATGATTGTCATGTCAATAAATAATCCATATGTCAATCAGTATGCATCATTTACGTCATAAAAAGCAAGAAAAAAAATCCTCTCCCCCCGTCATTGGGAGTGAGAGGCGACAGAAGCGGTTGATGGTGAAGGGAACCGTTTGTTTAAAAATAGGATAACAAAAACTGTTAACATAGCTTGGGAAGATAGGCATAGCCTTCAAAAGCAGTTATATGAAATGGTCACAAAATATGTTTCAGAAGGTTATAACAGGGCAAGGAAAGAAAAAAAAGAATTACATTGGGTTTCTAATGGTACTGATGCAGCGGCTTGTAACTAGCAGCACCAGAGCGATTAGAGAGAATCTGGGGAGAAGACTTGAGATACTAAAGAATAATGAGACACGGGTTTTAGCTTTAAGGGAAGAGGATTTATGGGATGTAGATGCTGAACAATCAATGGAGGAAGTAATTGCTGTCCATTCCTTCAATATCAGAAAAGAGATTGAGGATATCAATAACATGCTTGTTGTAGCAAATCAGGCAGAACACCAATATGTGGATACCAAAGCTGAAAAGCTATTAGAGTTTATTTATCAAATACAGATGGATTTTGAGGATTTTAAGGTGATTGTATTTACAGAGTTTGTGGCTACTCAAAGTTTTTTGAAAGAGTATTTGGAAAGCAAAGTATTCAAGGTTGCTGTATTAAACGGTTCAATGGATATTGATGAAAGGAATGCTGTCATCAATCAATTTCAAGAGACTGCAGACATTCTCGTTTCTACAGATGCCGGTGGTGAGGGTTTAAACCTTCAATTCTCAAATATAGTTATCAACTATGACCTGCCCTGGAACCCCATGAAAATTGAACAGCGCATTGGTAGAATTGATCGAATTGGACAAACACGGGATGTTTATGTGTTTAATTTTATGCTCTCTGGCACAGTAGAATATAGAGTTAAAGAGGTCTTAGAGGAAAAACTGGCAGTCATTTTTGAACAGTTTGGTGTAGATAAAATGGGGGATGTCTTGGATAGCGCCCAAGCGGAGGTTGATTTTACTGATATTTATATAAGGGGAATTACCGATCCTAGAGGAATAGATTATTATACCGATAAACTGGAAGAACAAGTTTGTGAACAGACTCAAAAAATGAATGAGATTAAGGGGCTTTTAAAGGATGAAAAAGTTCTTGATAAAAGTCTTGTAGCCAGTATCAGCAATTTACCGATTGAAAATTGGCTTAAGCAGATGTATAAGAATTATCAGCTGTCAAAAGGCAATGAAGTGGATATATTTGGTTTATCTTCTATCAATTTAAATAATGAGCAAGTGAAGGATATGCTTACGAATATTCCAATATGGGTGAAAACAAGTAAAATTCCTGTTCTGGAAATAGCCGACACATCAAATGAGAGGGGATTCTGGTCTCTCTGGGAAGTCAGCATAAATGAGAGCGATCAAAATAGGAAGATATTTCCCTTCTTTATAAACGAAAATGGAATCGCAAGATTGGCATCAGCAAGAATATTATGGGAAACAATGCTCAAAGAAGAAGATCAAATATCTTTCAAGGGATATCAAACTTTTGATGATGATGCTTATAATATGGTGTGTGAAAAAGCAAGTGATTATGCGTATAATCTATTTGACACAATGAAGGATGACTACTTAAACAGTTTATCCAGAGAGCGGGCCAAGTATGAATATGCATTCAAATTGCGTAAGGAAGCTATACAGAGAATAGGCCTTCAGAGTGTTAAAAGATATAGGATGAAATCCATAGAAAAAGAAGAGGAGTTATGGAAGGCCAATATGGAAAGGCAAAGCATGATAATTCCTGTACTAAAACCATTATATATGGTATTTATGGACTGATAATATGATAAACGATGTTATTTTAAAAAAAACTGAATCTTCAAAATAATGATTTTCTATTGGTTTTTGATCCTGATAACCTGCTTGCTGAGGAAGATGTGGTAGATCATATCAATGGATTGGGGTTTACCATTATCCATTATGAAGACCCAGAAGTGTTTAGGTATTTTTATGAAGAAAACATCCGCAGCGTTCTGGACAAAGATGAAGAATTGAAAATCAAGATCATCATAAAATACACTTCGGAACAGACGATTCCTTATGATATACAGCTAAAATGTTCTTTTATAGAGCTTTCATTAAGAAATCTTTTCCCAAAATTAAGTTACAGCGTGATAAAAGAGCTTTTCACTGAAGTTATTGATAGATTATATATTGCATATCAGAATTATGATGGGCCCATACTCGGAGATAACGGCACAAAAGAGTTTATTTTAAAACATGTATATGGAATTATTCCGGAAGCTATTATTGACTTCCAGGATTTGATTAAGACATTTATACCTTTCTATTATAGAGGGGAAAAACTTCCAAAAACGATAGCTGATTATACAGTAGAAATGCTGCGCAAGAATAATCAGCTTAAAAAGTATCCCATTAACACAGTAATAGCGAGCAAAGGTGTGTTTTTTCATTTCCTTCAACAACAATGGGAGCAATATATTAAACTTACCGACGGTGAAGATGTGGCCACTATGATTGACTTTAGTAATCATGAGATCAGGGCATATATGGATAACTTATTTCAGGAAAGTTTTTTATCGCCTGTAAAGCAGTTAAAACCCCGGGAGTATCCTTCATGGATGCGACCGGGGATTGTATATGACATAGCGGGGCATGCGCAGCGAAGGTTTAACAGTGGTATTGAAAAAATCCAATCGATGCTCCGAGATATCAAATCATATAAAGATTGGTTCGCTATAGCAGGAATTTGGGGAAGATTATTAATCCTAAAACACGACCATGAAAAGGACTACTCTTTTAATGAAAAAAAAATACATAGAAACCAGGAGTGTTCTCAATCAAGAGTTTAAGGCATGGCTGGTTGGTAATTATGGAATGTTGGCATCATTATCGTATGCAAAGGCTCCAGTGATGGTACACCAGATCCCATGGCACATTAGTTACCGGTTAAGGAAAGAAGGCAGTAAAAAAGTTGCATTGATTGTAATGGACGGCATGTCCCTTAATGATTGGTATGTAATAAAGGATTCATTCGATAGCAACAGTAAGTATATCTACGAAGAGTCACTTTGTTTTGCATGGATTCCTACTATTACTTCGGTGTCAAGGCAAGCAATATTTTCAGGTGAAATACCTGCAAACTTTTCAGATACATTCCTATCTACCAATTATGATGGTAAACAGTGGAAAAGGTTTTGGAAGAACAATGGTATCACCGATCGGAGCATTGATTATAAAAGAAATATCAGAGAATTTGATGAAGAAGGTTTAAGTGATATTGTTGAAGATAAACAATTTAGGGTATTAGGTCTGGTTGTAAATATTATTGATAATATAATGCATGGCCAGCAGCTTTTTGAGGCTGGTATGCATCAAGATATAAGATTATGGACTAAAAGAGGCTATTTCCAACGTTTTTTAGAAAGTTCTATTTTTAAACGGGTTTGAAGTGTTTATTACTTCGGATCATGGAAACATTGGAGCTGTCGGTCAAGGAAGTTTGCAGGAAGGTTTGGCGGTGGAAAGTGCAGGTGAAAGGGTTAGAATTTATAGCAAAGATATTAACTGTGATGAAATATTATCAAAACTTAATACTTTGCAATGGAGTGGTGCGGGTCTTCCCCAAAAATACAACTATATAATATGTGAAAAAAACTGGGCGTTCAGTAAAGAGGGGATGAAGACTGTAAGTCATGGAGGTCTCGCTTTAGAAGAAGTTATTGTACCATTTATACATATAAGAAAGAGAGATAGTGATGAGCGATTGGATAGGTTTTAGCAGGAGTATTAAATTAGATTGGTTAAATAAAGCCGCAGAAATTTATATGGAAGAAAAAGATCACAGGAAAGTAAAGTTTGCTTTAGATAAATACTTGACGGAAAAAATAGTCAGTAAATATAATAGAAGAAAAACAGTCAATATTTTGATCAGAATATGGGTGAATGTTGAGCCACAACATACACAATTAAGGGATACTGCTCTTAATTTGTTTAAGATAGCTAACGAAAACGAAAAATTGGCTATTCACTGGTCTTTGGTAATGGTTGCATACCCTATTTTCCGCGATATTACCGCAATCATAGGTAAACTTCTTGATTTACAGGATGATTTTACCTTAAGTATGGTACGAAGGAGAATATATGAGCTTTGGGGTGAAAGAAGTACCCTGCAATATGCCCTTAATAAAATTGTACGGTCCGTAACTGAATGGGGGACTGTTGAAGATGGAAGCAAACCTGGTGATTATCAGGGGAAGGAGCAACTTTGTATAGACAAAAAAGAAGTGAAGCTTCTTTTAATTAGGGCGTACCTTGTTACTTCAGAGAAAACATGCTTGCGGTTTATTGAAGTAAATAATCTTGATGAGCTTTTTCCATTTAAACTGGATTTGAAATTGGATGATTTCAATGGTAGCAAAGGATTTAGTCTCAATAAAATGGGTTCAGATGTCGTGATAACATTACAATAATATGGTAATAAGCAGTTCACAGGCAAAGGGGTGTGGAGGGGGGTGTACCACATTAAAAAGGTATTTCATGTTACTTTGCTGTGCATACTGGCGATCGCTGTAGTTGGTTGTTTTGGCGCTTCTCCCGAAAATGTGACAAAAGATTTCTTTTCCGCTGTCAAGGATGGAGATTTCAATACTGCAGCTAAATATGTTAAACAGGAAAGCAAGGATGAATTTCGTGATGAATTAGAAAGTGGACAAGACTTGGATGATAAGAAACGCGCTGAACTTTTATTTTCCAAGCTGTCGTGGGAAATTCTATCTTCTTCCACTGAAAAGAATGAGGCTGAAGTAAAGGCCAAAGTTACGTCTATTGATATGGTAAGTGTAGTTACTGATGTGATGAATAAAATATTGCCTCTGGCATTTGCCTCGGCATTTGATGAAAACTCCAATGATGACAAGATCGAAGAACTAACAGAACAGTATTTTGATAATGCCATGTCAGATCCTAACGCTCCAACCGTCACCAGTGAGGTAACTATTAAGCTAGTGAAAGAAAAAGGCGATTGGTTGATCGTCCCAGATGATGACCTGCTGAATGCTTTGACTGGCAATGCTGGGAAGTTGGCGGAAATGTTTTGAGGATGAGGAGAGAAAACAATAAAGCCGCTGCCCTGATTCATAAGCTGTTCAAGGATTAAATTCAGATTATTGTTGGGTAATAATAATAGTTAGCATGATTCAAAGGAGGAGTATGGCATGAGTGAAAAAGAAAAAGAAGATCTAACTTCACGTGTTCTACAGCACGGGGAATTGGTTGATTACCAGGAGGGTGCGGTTGTCAGCAGGGCAATCATCAAAAAGCAGGTGGGCACTGTTACCCTTTTTGCCTTTGATGCTGGAGAGGGTTTAAGTGAGCATACGGCTCCATTTGATGCCTTGGTTCACATATTGGATGGGGAGGCGGAGATTAGGATCTCTGGGGTTCTTCATCAGCTGAAACAGGGTGAGATGATCATCATGCCTGCCCATGAACCTCATGCTTTGAAAGCAGTCAAGCGGTTCAAGATGATGTTGGTGATGATTAAGTCTCAGGAAACCATGGCAATTTAGTGGTTGATCTAATGCTTCCTACTGAGTTAAAGCAATAAAGCAAGCCTGACCCTATGGTATATTTGAAAAAAAGTGGTATCATTAATAGAAACCGAAAATTGAAGGGAGATTTGAGTATGAAAGCCTATTATGACCAGGATGCGGATCTAAAGTTCCTGGATGGGAAAACAGTTGCAGTGATCGGTTACGGGAGCCAGGGGCACGCACAGGCGCTCAATTTGAAAGAGAGCGGGGTTCGGGTGCTGGTTGCGGATGTGCCGGGCAGTGAAAACTGGGAAAAGGCTGTGGCTGATGGTTTTGAGCCATTGAAGGCGGTTGAAGCCGCTGAGCTGGCAGATGTTATTCAAATTCTTATTCCTGATGAAAAACAGGCTGCTCTTTACCGCAGTGATATTGCTCCTCATTTAAAATCAGGGAAAGCCCTTGTTTTCTCCCACGGTTTTAACATCCACTTCGGGCAGATCGTTCCTCCGGATGATGTAGATGTCTTCATGGTTGCTCCGAAAAGCCCCGGACATCTGGTACGGCGGATGTATGTAGAAGGGGTAGGGGTTCCCTCCCTTGTAGCAATACACCAGGATTCCACAGGCAACGCCCTGCAGATCGCTCTGGCTTATGCCAAAGGAATCGGTTCTACCCGGGCAGGGGTGATTGAAACCACATTTGAGGAAGAGACAGAAACCGACCTCTTTGGTGAGCAGGTTGTTCTCTGTGGCGGTGTTACAGAGCTGGTCAGGTCAGGGTTTGATACTTTAGTGGAAGCCGGATACCAGCCGGAGATCGCTTATTTTGAGTGTCTGCATGAATTAAAGCTGATCGTAGATTTAATGTATGAGGGCGGCATCAGCTGGATGAGGCACTCGATCAGCTATACAGCTGAGTATGGGGATATTACAAGAGGGAAACGGATCATCACAGATCAGACACGTGCCGAAATGAAGCGCATCCTGGAGGAGATTCAAAACGGGAGTTTTGCCCGGGAGTGGCTGCTGGAAAACCAGGTGGGACGACCTGTCTTCAATGCCATACAAAAGAAAGAAGCAAACCACCTGATAGAAGTTGTCGGAAAAAAACTGCGGGCGATGATGCCCTGGCTTAAAAAAGCGGATTAGTAAGCTGTAATACCCGTAATACCCTGAAAAAACAAAGGCCTCAACTATTACGGTTGGGGCCTTTTTGGATTATGCTTGAATTATTCACTTTGGGTGCCAGGTACCCAAAAAGCACCGGCACATCCTATATATACAGGTATATACAGATTCAGCTAAATAGCCAAATGGTGACAGTCACCAAAAGGTGTAGCTTGTATATACAAATTTGCTTTTTTGGTGACTGTCATCCAAAAGGTCTTTATTTTGTCTGTTGAAAAATGTAGAATTAGACTTAACTTTACCAGAATTGCCGAAAGGTTTTTGATGAATCATAATAATCCAAGGAAGGAGAGTTAAGATGAGGGTTGCATCAGACATCGGTGGAACATTTACGGACCTGGTTTACCTGGATGAAGAAACGGGCCAGGTTGGGATCGCCAAAACAGATACCACCCCACCCAACTTTGAGCAGGGTGTGATCAATTCTATCAACAAGGCGAACTTTACAAAAGATGAGGTAAATTTTTTTGTTCATGGGACAACGGTTATTATCAATGCACTTACAGAACGAACTGGGGCCAAAACTGGGCTAATCACCACCAGGGGCTTCCGGGATGTTTTGGAACTTGGGCGTTCAAATAGGGCAGATATCTACAATGTTTATTACCGAAAGCCAGTGCCCTTTGTGCCCCGCTACCTGCGGCTGGAGGTGGATGAGCGCTGTAATTATAAGGGTGAAGAGCTAAGACCCTTAAATGAGGATGATGTCAGGGCATGTCTTAAACAGTTTAAAAAGGAAGGGGTAGAAGCAATCGCGGTCTGCTTTCTACACTCCTATGCCAACCCGGTTCATGAGGAACGCTGTGCGGAAATCATTCGTCAGGAGTGGCCTGAGGTGGCAGTTACCATCTCCTCTGAGATCACCATGGAGTGGCGTGAATATGAGCGCACCAGTACAGCAGTACTCAACAGCTATGTTCAGCCTGTTGCCGCCAAATATGTGGATTCCCTTGACCGGGAACTGGACAAACTGAGGGTCAGCGACCGCAGGTATATCATGCAGTCCAACGGGGGTACAGTTTCCTTTGCCCAATCCAAGATTTCCCCGATCAATATGGTTGAGTCCGGGCCTGTTGCCGGCGTTTTCGGGGCTGCAGTTGTCGGAAAGCTTATAGGTGAGAAGAACATCATCGCTCTGGACATCGGCGGCACCACAGCCAAGTGCTCTCTTATCGAAAATGCTGAGATGAAGGTGACCACTGATTATAAGATCGAGTGGACCAGGGAGACAGCGGGCTATCCCATCAAGGTGCCTGTGGTGGATATCATCGAGATCGGCGCCGGGGGAGGCAGTATTGCCTGGGTCGATGCAGCCAATTCCCTCCATGTTGGCCCACAGAGTGCCGGCGCTTTGCCTGGACCCGTATGCTATGGCAGGGGTGGCACTGAACCCACAGTTACCGATGCCAACCTGATCGCCGGGCGCATTAATCCGGAATACTTTCTGGGTGGTGAGATTAAGGCTGACCTCAAGCGAGCCCGGGAAGCCATGGGTGAGATTTCTTCTTCCTTCGGGATTTCTGTTGATGAGGCCGCACTTGGTGTGATACGTTTGGCCAATGCCAATATGATCAATGCCTTAAAACTGATCTCTGTGCGGCGCGGGTATGACCCAAGGGACTTTACCATGGTTGCATTTGGCGGGGGTGGCTCTATGCATGCCGCGGCCCTGGCCAAAGAGCTGCAGATCAAAAAGGTTCTCATCCCGGTGGCTACCGCTGTTTTCTCTACCTGGGGGATGCTGATGACCGACCTGCGCCATGACCTGATCCGGACGAACATCAGGCGCACCGATGAGGTCAGCATTGAGCAGCTGGATAGTATCTGGGATGGGATGGAGAAAGAGGCATTGGAGTATTTCCAAAGAGAAAAGATGGATGCTGAAGATATGGTTTTTACCCGCTATGCAGATATGCGCTATTTGGGGCAGGAACACACTGTCAAGGTTCCGGTGCCTGCAGGAAAGATGGATGCCTCTGTGATCAGGGATGTTGAACAGAGATTTCATTCCCTGCATGAGCACAACTATACTTTTAGATTGGATGATTCTTTGATTGAGTTCGTCAACTTCCACCTGACCACCTTTGGGACCGTCAAGAAGCCGGAGTTTGGCCGTCTGGAGAACAGGAACAGTGATCCAGGTGCAGCGATCAAGGGATATCGTGATGTGAACTTTGATCAGGAGGGTTGGCAGAGAAGCACCATCTATGAGCGTGATTTGCTGGGGGCGGGAGCGGTGTTTGATGGCCCTGCGGTCATCGAAGAGCCAGCATCCTCGACAGTAATATTTCCGGGGCAGAAGGTAACAGTGGATGATTACGGCAATCTGATTATTGAAACGGGGGTGTAGTGATGAGTGAGAAGACAGGAATTATACAGGAGATTGATCCCTTTACTCTGGAAATTGTAAAGGATTCTCTGGTGGCTATCGGTGATGAGATGTTTTATGCACTGCAGCGCACCAGTAAAAGCACCATCATCTATGAGGTGCTGGATTATGCCAGTGGCCTTACGGACAGCAAGGGTCGTCTCCTAGCTCAGGGGAATGGGGTAACAGGCTTTCTGGGCACACTGGATTTTTCAGTGAAGGATGTCATCGAGAAATTTGCTGAGAAAGGCAACCTGCACCCCGGGGATATCATTATTACAAATGATCCTTACGGTGGGGGAGGCACTCATCTTTCAGATGTCTGCCTGGCCATGCCCATTTTCTATGATGAAGAATTGGTGGCTTTTTCAGCAAATAAAGCACATTGGACAGAGGTGGGGGGTAAGGATCCAGGAAGCTGGACCACTGACTCCACAGAGGTTTATCAGGAGGGGCTGCAGTTCCCTTGCATCAAAATCTTTGAAGAAGGGAAACCCATTCAAAGCCTCATCGATCTCATTGCAGCCAATGTGCGTATGCCTGATATGACATTGGGGGATCTCTGGGCGGGTGTTGCCGCCCTGCGGGTGGGAGAGCGCCGCTTTATTGAGACCTGTAATAAATACGGGAAGGATACGGTGATGGCGGGCATCGAAAAGCTGCTGGACAATGGCGAACAGCTCACCCGCTTGGAGCTGGCCAAGCTTCCCCACGGGGTTTTTGAGGCAGAGGACTATATAGATGATGATGGGCTGGGCAACGGGCCATTTAGGGTTTGTGTTAAAGTGACGGTCACTGATGATCAGTTTATCTGTGATTTCAGGGGCAGCCATCCCCAGGTTTTGGGTCCTGTTAACTGCAGCTATACAGCCCTCATTGCTGGGGCACGGGCCATTTTCAAGGCACTCACTAACCCGGCCATATCTGCCAACGAAGGGACCTTCCGTCCCTTGAAAGTAATCTCTGAACCACGCACCATCTTTACCGCGGAGCGCCCAGCTGCTGTCTCCACTTACTGGGAGACGATGCTCTATGTCACGGATCTGATTTGGCGTGCTATGGCACCGGTGGTCCCGGACCGTTTGACCGCAGGCCATTTCTTGAGTGTCTGTGCTGATGTGTTGGCCAATATCCACCCGGATACAGGAGAACTCGCTCTGCTGGTAGAGCCTACTGCCGGGGGTTGGGGTGCAGGCAGAGATAAAGATGGTGAAAATGGGCTGGTGTGTATCGGTGATGGTGAGACTTACACTATCCCTGTGGAGGTAGCAGAGACCCGGTATGGCTTCCTGGTGGACCAGTATGCCCTCAACACCGCCGGGGGAGGAGCAGGGGAGTGTCGCGGTGGAGCCGGTGTGATTCGCGACTACCGCATCCTGGCGGATGAGGCCCACTTTACCGCAACTTTTGGCCGTCATAAATACCTTCCCTGGGGGATGAAAGGTGGCAAGCCCGGCACCCGCAATGAGGTGAACATTATCTCCGCCCATGGTGAACCGGAGCAGGTTTTCGGGAAATGTGCCCGCTTGCGTATGCTTAAAGGTGATGTGGCACGCCTGATCACAGGGTGTGGGGGCGGTTATGGCAACCCTTATAAACGCCTTGTGGAGAAGGTGCAGGATGATGTGAAAAACGGTTATATTACCCTTGAGCATGCTTGGACCGATTACGGAGTCCGGCTTGATGCGGAAGACTTGACTGTATTGGAGATGGCACCGGAGAGGTATTAAACAGGCCGTCAACCAAATTTTTGTCGCCGGGCAGGAGTCGACAGATTTGTATTGAATTATACAGATATGATTCAACTGCAAAAATTCTTTTTACACTCGAAGTACAACCAGATATAGTGAGCAGCTTATCGTATAACAACCATCTATAGCAGTTAATAGATACAAAAATAGGGTTTCCGCAGTGGAATCAAATATCAACATCGATAAAATTAAATAGTAATGTTTTCGAGCCTTCTATCCTACAGCCTTATGGCTATGGATAATCGGACGAAAGGTGCGTTTATCGCTCCCCAGGGTATAGCTGGAAACGGCTGTGCCTCCCGTGTTTGGAAAGAAGATATGGCATGTTTATCTTAAAGGGGCAACAATGATTATTTGCTACTGATAGAGAGATCAATTCTATCTGCATGCCCAAGCCAGCATCAACTTTCAGATGCTGGCTTATATTTTTTGCCATCAATCGCTTTTTTAGCAAACAGGCGAACTGCTGGAATTGGGAGTAATGTTCGGGTTATTTTGCAATAAGAAAAATAACTAGACCTGGTTATATCATAGAAATGAGGTGATATTCAAAATATACTCATTCGAATAAATTCAGTGAATGTGCAACCAATTGCAATCAATTAAATGTGGGGGAGGAAGCTTTATGAAAAGGTTACGGAGATTTACACTTTGGATGGTGATTGTTTGTTTGATGGCAGCCTTGCTGGCAGTCGGCGGTTGCGGCAAGGGTGAAACGGACGCAGATAAGACAGGGAAGAACGGGAAGGACATAAAGCAAGAGGATAAAAGCCTGATGGTCTACAGCGGCGCAGGCTTGCGCAAGCCTATGGATCAGATAGGAGAGGCGTTTGAGAAGAAAACCGGAGTAAAAATCAACTTTAATTATGCTGGTTGTGCCCAATTGTTAGGGCAGATGGAATTGACCAAGGAAGGTGACGTATTTGTTGGTGGGTCGTTAAATGATATGGAAATCGCTCAGCAAAAGGAATTTACAAAAGAGTACCATAAAGTGGTGTATCATATCCCGGCTATCGGTGTTCCCAAGGGTAACCCGGCCGGCATCACCTGCCTGGCTGACATGGCCAAGCCAGGGGTGAAGCTGGTTCTTGGTGATGCACAATCCAATGCTATCGGCAAAAAGGGTGAGAAGATCTTTGCTAAAAACAAGCTTGATGTGGAGAAAAATGTAGTGGCGCGGGATGCCACGGTAAACGAAATTGTGACCCACCTGGCTATGAAACAGGGTGATGCTGGGTTGATCTGGGAAGACAACGGTTTTGGTGCCAAGGATATCGAAATTATCATAATTCCTGAAGAGCAAAACATGATCGATATGGTACCGGTCTGCTGTTTAAGTTTCACCAAGCAGCCAGATTTGGCTCAGCAATTTGTTGATTTTGTAATTTCCAAGGAAGGCATTGCGATTTTCGAAAAGAATGGTTTCAAACCAGTCAAATAGCTGGCTGGCACAGGAAAGGAATTATGGCCAGGCGCAATAACGCCTGGCCATTGTATAGCTAAAGAAGCTGATGCTGCTTAAAGGCATTTGGAGCCCCAGGATAGGAGGTAAAATGGTGGAGCAACCCAGAATGGATAAAGGCGGCCGTCCTTCTAATGATAGCAATCCGCCAATCCGCAGCAGGCGAGTCAGATTGCCAGGCAACCAAATTTTCCAGGGAGTGCTGGTCACTATCATCTTCCTGCTATTATTACTGGTATTCAGTGCCATAGTCAATGTGGTATGGAAAGGAGCCGGGGGCCTGGCTGTCAGTCTGGCGACTGAAGAAATACAGTTTGCCATACGGCTCAGTTTTTTTACCTCTATTACTTCCACACTGATTTGTATTCTATTTGCTATTCCGGTGGCTTATGGGCTGGAACACTTGAAGATTCCGGGACGCAATCTGATCAGCACCATTTTGGATCTGCCAATGTCTCTGCCGCCCCTGGTTTCAGGGGTGGCTCTGTTGCTGCTGCTGGGCAATACTGAGGTGGGGAGAAGCCTGGCCGAACATGGCCTCAAGTTTGTTTTTTCTGTAAAAGGGATCATTTTGGCTCAATTCTTCATTATCACTCCGTATATGATCAGGGTATTGAAATCTACCATGGCTGATATCAGCCCGCGGCTGGAATTCGTGGCCCGCACTCTGGGCTGCTCACAGTGGCAGGCCTTTATTAGGGTTACCCTGCCCCTGGCCCGCAACGGCATCCTTGCGGGTCTGGTGATCTGCTGGGCACGGGCGATCGGTGAATTCGGCTGTTCTTTGATGCTGGCCGGCGCCACACGTATGAAAACCGAGACACTGCCCATAGCTTTGTTTTTGAATATGTCGGTGGGAGATTTGGAAATGGCTATGGCTTCAGCCACCTGTTTGATCGCTATTTCTCTGATGGCACTGTTAATTTTTGAATTGCTGGGAAGTATTATTCGGCCAGACTCACGAAGAATATAGACCAGGGGAGTCAGGATATGATTCGTTTAAATGATCTGAGCAAACACTTGGGTGACTTTATATTAGATGGTATTAATCTGACGGTACAAGACAACGAGTATTTCGTCATCCTGGGGCCCACCGGAGCTGGGAAAACAGTCCTGCTGGAAACCATTGCCGGGATGTACCAGCCGGATAAGGGGGAAATCTGGATCAATGGCTGCAATGTCACTTCTAAATGTCCGGAAGAGAGAAATATTGGTTTTGTATATCAAGACTACCTTTTGTTCCCCCACTTGAGGGTGAGGGATAATATCTTATTCGGCCTGAAAATTAGAAGGCTTTCACAACGTGCGATGAAGACTGCCCTGGAGCAAATGGTGGCTTTGCTAAAAATTGAGCATTTGCTGGAACGCTACCCCGATACACTGAGCGGGGGGGAGCAGCAGCGGGTAGCTTTGGCCCGGGCATTGATCACATCGCCTCAGGTGCTGTTGCTGGATGAGCCATTGAGTGCCTTGGATCCGCCTACGCGAGAGGAGTTTCAGGCGGAGCTGAAACGTATTCACCAGTACGCCAGGACGACCACCATTCACATAACCCATGATTTTGATGAAGCTATGGTGCTGGCCGACCGGGTGGGAATTATCCGCAGCGGCAAACTGGAGCAGGTGGGGCGCCCCCTGGATCTTTTCCATAAACCGCGCTCCAGGGAAATTGCCCGTTTTGTGGGGATGGAAAACATTTTTCCGGCAGTGGTTCGCAAATATGGGCAGGAGAAATACGTTGACCTGGGTTCCCTGCGCTGGAGGACACTATCTGAATTGGATGGTGAGGTGCAGGTTGCCATTCGCCCCGAAGATATCATTCTTGCCAGGGAAGACTTTACCAGCAGCGCTCAAAACCGTGTGCGAGGTATAGTCAGCGCCATATCGCCCCGGGGAGGCATGGTAAAAGTGACGCTGGATGCGGGAATTCCGCTGGTGGTACTGGTTACCGCCAGAGCACGGGAAGAAATGGAACTGGAATTGGGGCAGGAACTGTGGGCCATTTTCAAGGCCACAGCGGTGCATGTTTTTAAGTGATTTGAGCAGCTTTATTTTGGCTGCTCTATGATCAGACTTTTTCATCTGACCTCTGTTTTCAGGGTTGATTAAGTAGACTGTGCAATAGGTGGACAACGGGAAAATAAAAAAGTGAAACTGCTATAAAATGGCTGGTGAAGTTGTCCAGTGGTGTGGATGTTATTCTTTTCTGTGGAGAATGTCTAAAGTTGTTCAGTGCCTGTTCTGCTATTTTATAATTAATTATAATAACCAGTTTTGTGGCAAGGAAGAAAAATTACATAGTAATCTGAAAAGGCAGGGATATACCATAGGGGTATAAATAATATTTTTTATGCAGGAAAACACTACTATATGGCGAATCTGTTTAGTAAGACCACGGAGGTCTTCTTGCCCTGGATGGAACGGGGGAGATTCTTCGTGGTTTTTTGTTTTAGAAAGGGGGATTGAAAAGGCGAAGGGATTTTTTTATGGTGTTAATGTCTTCAGCATATATGATGCCATCTTAGCAATTTAAATACTTTAAATCTTTGAATTAGAGTATCGTTACTATGGAGGAGGGAGAAAATTTGCGTTTCAAAAAAGCCATTTTGTTGTTATTGGTAATGCTGCTCTCTTGTGGGCTTTTACTGGGCTGCGGTTCAGATAAAGAGGTGCAGACGGAAAAGGATAAGGTTCCTCAGGAACTGGTTATTGGTATTGGCAGGGATTTTTATGATGGCCCTGAAACAGGCAACTTTTTGCATCCAAGCACAGGGGTTTGGGAATCGCTTACTTACCCTGGTGAAGACCTGGAACCGGTAAAGCAGCTGGCAACAAAAATTACCGCGGATAACACCAATAAGGTCTGGACGGTTATCCTGCGTGAGGGTGTCAAGTTTCACGATGACTCTTCCCTCAATGCCGATGCAGTGGTCAAAAGTGTCATGCGTTTGAAGAATAATCCTAAGCTGGATGGATATAATACCTTTCCTAACCTGGATAAGGTAGAAGCGGTGGATGACAAAACTGTCAAGTTTACCTTCAACCGCCCGGAACCTGGTTTTGCAGCTAAGGTGGCCGGCAAGGGCTGTCCCATTTTCAGCATTAAGAGTTTCGATGAACAGGGTAAAGTAACTCATCCTTATGGTACAGGCCCCTTCAAATTTGAGAACTACAAAAAGGGTGAAGAACTGGTCATCACCCGCAATGATAACTACTGGGGCAAAAAGGCCAAGTTGGAGAAAGTGACATTTAAAACCGTGTCCGATCCCTCAACACGTTTAGCCGCTTTGACAACCGGTGAAATCGATGCCATTGTGGATGTGGGCGGTGTTCTGCCGGAGCAGGCCTCCACGATCAAAGATGACAAAAACATGGTCTTGCTTACACAGCCGGTGACGACATCCCACTACATTATTTTTAACAACAAAAAGGAACCCTTCAAAGATAAGAACCTCCGCAAGGCGGTCAGCTTATCCCTGGACCGCAAGCAGTTGGTAGATAAAGTGCTGAGCGGTTATGGTGATCCCGCGGATACAATCTACACACCACTGGCAAAGAAGTGGGTTACCAAGGGGTTATGGAAAACAGATAAGGCTAAAGCCAAGGAACTGGCAAAAGTTGATAAGACACAAAAGGTGGAACTTGTTGTCAATGCTGCACTGGCTAATAGGTGGCCCTATAAGTCCATTGCCGAGATATTGCAGTCCGAGCTGAAGGCGTTTAATCTTGACGTAGAGATAAAGATGGGTGGAGGAGGGGGCGGCCTGCGGGTGATACACTGAAGAAGGGCGAATATGATATGACACTCTCCCCCTATACACTGATGACCGGGGATCCGGATTTTTATTTCGGCCAATGGATTGACTCCAAGGGGCAGATGAATAAGGCAAGGGGCATCGGCTACAGCAATTCTGAGGCAGACCGCCTGGTGGCTGAGGCTGCTACCGGAAAGGATATGGCAGCAAGGCAGAAGGCCTACAAGGAACTGGAGAAGCTGGTGGCTGAGGATGTACCGGTTGCGCCCATTTACAATGATGTCTGTATCTATGCCATGAAAAAGAATGTTAAAGATTTGAAGATCGATCCCTTTTTCAAGCCGAGTCTGGAAAAGGCATACATTACCAAGTAACAATTGGGGTCAGGCTTGAGTAATTTACTTAAGCCGAGAACTAATATACCACGGAGCACTTCCTTCAAAGAAGATGCTCCCGTGGTATATCTATTCCGCCTGCTCAATTGCTGCGCTGATATACCCTGCCCGCCTGGCGATCTATAGGGATACCGTAAAAAGGTAAACTCCTCATTTTTAGAAGATTCCCACCATAGGCTCATTCCTGGTATTTATCACCAACCGTTACCCTTGTTGGGGCGGTTGTTTGGGTGGTCAAGTGGGCTAGATAATATCGACCCGCTATACTCCCCTGGTTATACGGGAGGATAGCGGGTCTTCAATTGGGATTTGGGCCAGAGAAATAACCAGAGTTTGCTCGCCTTTATCTATCCTTCCTTTGAGCGTGCAACGGGGGGCAGTCTCCAGTGCACGCGTCCCCTTGATCTATTACAACTGGTTAACTGAAACACTGCTGCCGCTGTCCAAGATGATATCCATACTTTGTGTTCCTGTTCCCAGTTTAACCTGGGCGAGTTTTTTTGCATTACTACTGTCATTGTTATTGTCTATTGTTCCTGTTTCTTCCCATTTAACACTGCCGCCCAGGGAGGTATTTTCATCAACCACAGCTTTTATTGTCAGATCAGCCTGATGGGGGATGAATATTTGCAGGTCGCCGTGGCCGGCAATTTTCCAGTTGTTGTCCAGCTGATCTGCATATATTTGCACCATGTGTCCATCATGTACTTCTACATCAAGGTTTTGTGGGATGAAGAGGGTGTATTCAGTGGTGCGAACGCCCTCTGCTGCCGGCAGTTTGAAGCTGATATACTGGGTCTTGCCGGATGTGTTGCTTTCTACCCGGACACCTTTGTTCACAAGATTTTGGGCGACTTTTTGAGAATCCGCTCTGGCCAGGGCATAGCTGTATGAGCTGATCTCGGTCGATTCGCAGGTTTGTATCTTTAGATCACAAAAGGGTGCATTGATCACTAATTTATTGGTATCAGGTGCAACAGCAATATCAATGGTGCTGCTCCTGATATGGTAATCCTGGGATGTCAGATAGTTGTTTATTTTTCCTGTGACTCCGATACTGTCAAGTCCATAAAGGCCGAGGCCGCAGAATACGATCAACAGTATGATAAAGATGCTGAATAGATCGTATTTGACTGGTGTGTTGTCTTTCCTGCAACAGGATAGGATGAGAACCTCCAGGCCGAGAAGAACAAAAGTGAGCGGCCACCACTTCACTACAGCATCAAATACCGCTTTGTTATTTATCTTGGCAATAAAAAGGCTCAACCCTGTACCGATCAGGACCAGCCCCATAGAGATAGTGCCTACTCTCCACTGTCGCATTGTTCATCCCTACCTTCCTTATAAGAATTAACATGAGTGTCATTATCTGACATAGCAGAGCTGACCCTCGATTCAACTTTCGAACCGGCAAGTAGTTTAATTCCACCAGCTATGAGGATGACGGCTACAACAGCGGTCTGCAGGTAGCCATGGATCTCCGGAGTGAGCAGGGGTGTGATGTGTCTTTCCAGAATCACCAGACACCCCAGAATGATCAATGACCACCCCACAAGATGGGGATGGGATTCCAACCAGTTCCAAAGTGCTGGTTTTTGGCGTTTTTCACCTGCTGCTGATTCTACTCTCTGCAGGGCATCAAACAGACTGTAAAACCAAACCACCGGAAGGATAAAGAGGAATAAACTTAAATTCAGCCAGCCCATCAGAAATGCGGTGAAAAAGAAGACCGCCATTAACAAGGCACCATCTTTAAGATAACCCAAATACATATGTCCGGCACCCGGTACCAAAGAGAGGGCGGCTGTAACCATTTTTTTGTTGTCGCCGAAAGCTTCCATCTCTTCGTAAGGCGCTCCTTGCCCGGAGTTAGCTGACCCGCGCATTTTATCAATAAGGGTAAAGGCATCGATCAGGGCGAAGAACCAGATCAGCGGCAGGGCAAAGGCCAGGATAACGAATAAACTTTCTCCGGCAACGCCGACCAGACATGCTGTACCGAAGATGGCTCCAAAACACAGAGCAAAGAAAATCAGCGCCCGTCTGGTAAATCCCAGGTAAAGGTGGCTTAAACCGGGAATGAAAGACAAAATGAAGGTTACAAATTTACTTTTGCTGTTCATCATTTTCCTCCTCTTGCTCTTGATTTTCAAAGCGTATAATCAATTGATGGGTGTGATCAACAATTTTTTTAGAAAATTGGATATCCAGCTTTTGTTCAATCTTTGGGCTGTTCAGTTTTGTTGTGTCAGCGACATGGGAATACCCTTTTACAAAGGTTTGAAATGCTCCTCCACCCATCAAGGCGATGGTAAGTACTGCTGCGGCAGCATAGTAGACAAGCAGGTTTTGACTTTTCTTGGCCCACCGGCCAGATCCTTTGGGGGGCACTGCTGCATGTCGCTTACGGTCGATCATGTTGATCACAGTGTCGGTGAAGTCTGGGGGTATGGCTTCTTGCGCCTGTAATAGATCTTCCTCATCGATGGAATTGAGAAAGGCGTTCAGACATTGTTGGCATCCCCGCAGGTGTTCCTCCATGAAACGGGATTCTTCTTGGGAATACTCACCCCTTCTGAACATTTGCCATTCCTTTTCATTAAAGTGTTTCATTTGATTCAACCCCCCATTCCTGACGAAAGGCCTCGCGAGCCCGGTAAAGGCGTGATTCCACTGTTCTGGGACGGATGCCTTCTTCACGGGCGATTTCCTGATAGCTTTTGTTTTGAAAGTAAAATTTATAAAGTACTGTTTTATGGATTGGCGGAAGCCGGAGGAGCACTTCCTTTACTCGAGTTTCCTGTTCTTTTTGCAGCAGCAGTTTTTCCAGCTCTCCACCGCTATCATCACCATCATCTTTTCCCAGTATCGCTTCTGCAGTTTCCAATTCACAAAGGGCAAGGTGCTTCTTTCTTTTATAATCAATAGCCTTGTTGGCGGCGATTCTACCAATCCATCCCTTAAAGTTTTGCTGCCGGTATGAGACAAGGGACCGGTAAACCTGAAGAAAAACCTCCTGGGCGATGTCTTTGGCTGTTTCTTCGTCCCGGACAAAACTCAGTATAATAGCGAAAACATATCCTTTATACGTTTCTACCAGCAGTGTAAAAGCATCTTGCTCACCGTCCAGGCAACGCTGGACCAGATTGTCGCTCATTGCATACTTCATCCCCTCCAAACACTGTCGTCCAGGATATATACTACTTTTACATAACTGTGCTCCCTCCTTCAAGGGCCCTCTATATATATAACGGATCTCGCTGCTAGAAACCCTGCAAGGTGGGGTCAGGCTTGAGTAATTTACTTATTTGCAACAGGGACTGCTCCCAGTGCACACTGATCTACAAAAACAGATCAGTTAGAACAGGCCGTCCCTGCGTTACCCCTAGAAAAGAAAATATTGCATTATTGCTCCAGGTGGTGATAGTGAATTAGAGAAGGTGACATTAGAACATAACAAGCACCAGATAGTGCAACCTGTCTATACAAATCATGCAAATTGGTGACAGTCACCAAATTGCATGACCTGTATAGACATATATAGCTAAATGGTGACAGTCACCGGGGAATAATCACTTTTGAAATATTCGAGGATGCCAGAGATGAACTTACTCAGTGGAGTGGAGTGACATTGTTGACAGCTTAGTGTATTATGAGCACCCGATGGAAGAGAAGACATATTATTTACCAAAGTCGGGTGCAAAGGTGTTCACAGAATCTTTGAGCAGAGTCGATGTGTATGCCATCGCGGGGCCGCCACCGAAAGCAACAGCAACCATGGCGGCATCATAGATCTCCTCTCTGGTTGCCCCTGCTTCCAGGGCCTTGTAGACATGAAAAACAATGCAGTATTCACAGCGGTTGTATGCGGAAACTGCTACACTGATCAACTCTTTGGCTTTGGTATCAAGAGCACCTGGTTTGTAATCCTCCTGCAGCAGGTTCATGAATGCCCGTACCTGATCACCATTTGTTTTAGCAACTTCCTTCATCCCACCTGTAAATGCCTGAAGCATCTCCCTCGGATCCTTAGCCATAATAAATCCTCCTTTAGTTATTGTTATTGGTTTATTCTGCCCGAATGAGTGACATTATATATCTCTGTTTAGGGGTCAGGCCTGAGTGTTTTACTTTTGTGCAACAGGGACTGCCCGCAGTGCACACTGATCTCAAAAAAGATCATTAGAATAAGCCGTTCCCGCGTTACCCCTAGAAAAGAAAAAACCCGAGAAATCGAATTTCCCGGATTTTTCAGAAAAGCATTGCGCAAGTGTTTAGCGATATGTTGTCGGCAATAGCCAACTTCGGGGGAGAAACCCGACTTTCGGGTTCTGAATCCAGTATAGCAGCTATATGTTTCAGCTATATCTAAAAGTGTTACAAATCTGTTACAAATCCGCCGGGAAAGCCCCTCCTTTTAAGGGATGAAAGCGTGACGAAACATCGAATTAAAGTTGGGGCGTCAACTCTTGGGAAGAAGGAGTAAGACCAACTGGCATCCTTCGATGAACCAGAATCCCATGATTTCAGTCGTGGGAGTATGTCAAGCATTTTTCCCGATCCCAAGATCCCCGGCTTCCGACATCTTTTCCCACATCCAACCTCCCACTTCCCGCATCTCATTTAGCAAGGCGCTGCTGCAGGCAGTTTTCTGATGTTGTGGAGTCGATGCACATCGAGCAGGCTGACTGATGATCGCTCTTACTGTGATAACAACTACCGCAGGTTGTTGATTCCAATTGGATGGTGGAGTGCCGGATGCCGAATTTTTCATGCAGCAGGTGTTGTATTTCGTGGATAGTCTTTTCATAATTTTTTATGCTTGGGTAGGCCATACAAATATGGCAGGTCATAATGGGAATTTCCGCAGAAAGGCTCCATAAATGTAGATCCGTAACATTGAGAACTCCGCTAATACTTAGTATTGCTTGTTTTACATCTTCTATTGAAAATTCTACCAGATTACCCTCAAGTAAAATGGTGATGCATTCCAAGGACATTTTTACAGCATTTCTGAGGATCAGGGAAGCCAAAATAGCGCTGAGCAAGGTGTCGATTCCTATCCAACCGGTAAAATAGATGATAATACCTCCTGTTAGTACACCCACATCTGCCAGGGCATACTCCTAAAAAATGAAGGAAGGCACTTCTTATGTTTAGACTTTTACTGTCTTTGAGGTTTATAACGATAATGCAGTTGACCACCAGACCAAGCAAGGCCAGGATGATCATCCCCTTGGGCTCCACAGTTACAGGATGCAGAAAGCGCTGAACTGCTTTATAAAAGATGAAGATCGATACAGCGATCAGGGAAAAATTATTGATCAGCGCTGTAAAAATACCGTGCCTGTGATGACCAAAGGTGTATTTGTGGGTGGCGGGTATGGCGGCCATCCGCAGTCCCCAGTAGCTGATTAACAGAGATGTAAGATCAGTGACGAGGTGCCAGGAGTCGCTTAAAAGGGCAAGACTGCGGGTGAAAAAAGCCCCGGTCAGTTTGGCGATCAGAATGACGGTAATTAAGAACAATGACCAAATCATTTTTCTCTTATTCTCTATTAGATTAGGATCCTGGCAGCTATTTTCTATATGTCTTCCCATGTCAGATCCTCCACAACTAAAATGAGGTGTTCCCAGATTTATTGGAAGACAAATCTGGGAACACCGGATTATTAAACTAGACCCAGCAGAAAAGCAAGCTGTGCAACAATCAGGGTCACGATGACTGCTACCCCCAGGGGCATTAGAGCTGAGAAAACTGTCCATTTCATGCTTTTTGTCTCTTTGTAGATGGTCAAGAGGGTGGTGCCGCAGGGGTAGTGCAGCAGTGAAAAAAGCATCATGGACAGTGCGGTGAGCCAGGTCCAGCCGTTGTCAAGAAGGAGTGTTCTGAGGGCATTGAGACTATCTAATTCCAGCATGGCGCCAGCAGAAACATAACTCATGATCATAATGGGCAGTACGATTTCATTGGCCGGCAGTCCCAGAATAAAAGCCATTAAGATAATACCGTCCATACCGAGGAGACGCCCAAAGGGATCCAGCCAGCCGGACAGATGGGCGAGGATGCTCAGATCGCCGATGAAGATGTTGGCCAGGATCCAGGTGATGGCACCGGCTGGTGCTGCAACTACTATCGCACGCATGAGCACAAAGATGGTTCTGTCCAGCAGTGAGCGTACCAGGATACGGCCGACCTGGGGTTTGCGGTAAGGTGGCAGTTCCAGTGTAAAGAATGATGGAACCCCTTTCAGAACGGTTTTGGACAGCAGCCAGGAGATCAAGAGGGTGATGCCTACACCTACAAGAACCAGGCCGACCACCGCTGCTGTTGCTGCCGCTGTGCTGAAAGAAGTGGCTACAGCACCTCCCAAGAAGATCATGGAAAGGGTGATCAGGGTAGGAAAGCGCCCATTGCAGGGAGTAAAGTTATTGGTCAGGATGGCGATCAGCCTTTCCCGGGGAGATTCGATGATGCGGCAGGAAATCACCCCGGCCGCATTACAGCCGAACCCCATGCACATGGTCAGCGCCTGCTTTCCGTGAGCACAGGCCTTCTTGAAATAGCGATCCAGGTTGAAGGCTACCCTGGGCAGGTATCCCAGGTCTTCCAATAAAGTAAATAAGGGGAAGAAGATAGCCATGGGAGGGAGCATGACCGATATAACCCAGGCTAATCCCCTGTACATCCCCAGCACCAATACACCGTGCAGCCAGGTAGGGGCACTTACCATTATAAATAGTTTGGTAATTTGGTCTTCCAGCCAGAATAGACCTGTGGCGAGCATTTCCGATGGGTAGTTAGCTCCGGTAATTGTTATCCAGAGGATTGCTCCCAGCAGGGCCAGCATGATAGGGACCCCCAGCAGCCGGGAAGTGACGACATTATCGATCTTTTGATCCAGTTCAGATTTTCGTTCCAGTCCGTGGTGGGCTACCTTTATGGCAATGGCTTCGGCACAGCTGTATATGCTGCCCACAATAGAGTCTCTGATCTCCTGCGTTTCTTTCGGATTCCTTTCCTGCTCCAGATTAGATAGAAGAGAGGACAGGGATGGATTCAGCGTGCCCATGCTGCATTTTCCTCCTTTAAAACAGCCCTCCCGTAGTCAGCCTCCAGGTGGCTGCAGATGGCCTTGATGATGCTAAAATCACCTTCCAGCAAGCGCAGGGCGATCCAGTGGTGGTTCAGCCATCCTGGGAGAAAGGGGCGTATCCTCGCCTCCAGTTGGGCGGCGGCCTGTTCTATATGTGGCTCATAGGTGACGCGCCTGGGAGATGTGGCAGTAACTCCTGTCGCCACATCCAGGATGGCGTCTTTTAATTTATCAAGCCCTATACCGTCACGGGCTGTTGTGGGTATACAGGGCACCCCCAGTTCTCTGGAAAGCCTATCAACATCCACACGAATCCTTCTTCTCATGGCTTCATCCATCAGGTTGACACAGACCACGACTTTTGAGGAGATCTCCATCACCTGCAGCACCAGGTTCAGGTTGCGCTCTAAGCAGGTGGCATCGGTTACAACTACAATGGCGCTGGGACGGCCGAGGCAGATGAAGTCTCGCGCTACCTGTTCATCAGCCGATGTGGCCAGTAGGGAATAGGTTCCTGGGAGATCCACCAGCAGGATCTTTTTATTCCTGTGCACAAAGCTCCCTTCAGCCCTGAGGACGGTTTTCCCCGGCCAGTTGCCGGTATGCTGTTTCAGTCCGGTCAGTGCGTTGAACACCGTGCTCTTTCCGGTGTTGGGGTTCCCTGCCAGCGCTATAACCAGCTGGTCAGGCAGGGGTTTCAATCCGAAGTCTTGATATGTTAATTCCATTTTGTTTTTCCTCCATTAATTTAATCAATAGAGATCAAGATTTGGTTTGCATCCTCATTGCGCAGGGCAATGATCGCACCCCTGATATTAAAGGCAGCGGGATCTCCAGCCGGACTGCGGCGGATAGCCTCTATCCAGGAACCGGTGACCAATCCCAGATCTAAAAGATGGCGCCTGACCAGTCCATGGGCAGTTAGAGAAGCTACTCTTCCGGACCCACCGTTGGGAAGTTGTGAAAGCGGCACTATATTTACTGACATGAAAATTAACCCCCTTTACATTGGACAAATCGAGTGTTATCCTACTTTGTAGCATTTGTAGCAGCGGATAACAAAGTTAGCCGCGGACTAAATCTGAATTATGATAGTATAATTATATTGCATAAAAGGGTTTTGGGTGCCTGTCCGAAAATCACCTCTTATGCAGGAAATAGTAAGTTAATGAAGAAAGGGTTA
>NZ_CDRZ01000268.1 GCF_000946815.1 Syntrophaceticus schinkii
CAACATCTTGCTGCGCCGTGCTTTGTTGATTACTGCTATATACAGCTTTTTAATCGGTTCCAGTTCCATTCCAATAGAACTGTGACGGATGGTATCTGCCGAGGGTGGCCTCTGTTTCCTGGGTAGAAGCTTTTTAAAACTCTCTTTTGCTCTGCGCTCAAGTTCTTCCAAACTTTGCACCTGCAAAGCAAAGCCTATCAGAAGTGTTACCCAGATAGTACCCGGTTCTATCTCTGGATCTTTTCTTTCATCTTTTGCCCATTTTGTACAGCCCTCAGGCAGGAATACCTTGTTGATGTATCGAAGAAAATCTTTGAGCCACCGTTTCGACATCGGTGGTAACACCTCCTGGAAATGATGATTTGATCGTTGTTGCTTCCAGGAGGTTTTTGTCATTAGTTATGTTTTTTCCTGCCTGTTTGGTTTAAAAAATGCGAATTAATAAAATTTTGCTTTTATACTGCGTTGCTTGCACCGCAAGAACTTAGGCGATCACCTGCGGAGTTTCTGTTTATGAAGTGATTCCTCACCTGAACCAGTTAGGGGAGCAGGAGAAACCAGGGAGTGATAGCAATTGATTAAAGAACTATGTTTAGGTGCCTCTATAGCTGTTTTGATTTTTTTGATTTTAATGGGACAGAATATAATTCCCATACTGCTGCTGGCAGGGCTGGGGTTCTTCATTTTTATGCTGATGGATAAAAAAGGCCTGGTTACCAGTTCCCAGTTTACAGGGTACAGCAGTCAGGTTGATTTCACATTTGATGACATCGGGGGGCAGGCTCCCGCGAAACAGGAACTGAAGGAAGCCCTGGATTTTGTGCTGCATGCGAGTAAAATAACAGATATGGGTATCCGACCGCTAAAAGGTATCCTGCTCACCGGTCCGCCGGGCACAGGGAAAACGCTGCTTGCCAAGGCAGCAGCCGCTTATACCCGTTCAGTTTTTATGGCAACATCAGGCAGCGAGTTTATCGAGGTCTATGCCGGAGTTGGTGCTCAGCGTGTACGCCAGCTGTTTAAAGCAGCAAAGGAACGGGCCACAAAAGAAAAAAAGGATGGCGCTATTATCTTTGTGGATGAGATTGATGTCCTTGGCAGTCAGCGGGGAAGCCATACGGGACACATGGAATACGACCAGACATTGAACCAGCTGTTGGTGGAAATGGATGGGGTGAAAAATGATGACGATGTTCGCATTCTTGTGATGGGAGCCACCAACAGGGATGATATGCTGGACCCCGCATTATTAAGACCCGGGCGTTTTGACAGAATTGTACGTGTTGATCTTCCGGATAAGGCGGCACGCCTGCATATCCTGAAGATACACTGTCGGAATAAGCCCCTGGCTGATGATGTATCTTTAGATGATATTGCACAGGAGAGCTTCGGTTTTTCAGGAGCCCACCTGGAGAGTGTGGCCAATGAAGCGGCAATCCTGGCTTTAAGGGAAAAATCACCTCTTATTCACCAACACCATTTCAAAGAAGCGGTTGATAAGGTGATGATGGGTGAAAAACTGGACAGGAAGCCCAGTGATGGTGAGCGCTATCGTATTGCTGTCCATGAAACAGGCCATGCCTTGCTCAGTGAATTAAACAGACCCGGCTCTGTGTCTCACATCACAGTAACAACTCGCGGCAAGGCCTTAGGATATATGAGGGCGGTACCGGAGGATGACTTGTACCTGTATACCAGGGACTTCCTGGAGCAGCAGATCCAGATTTGTGTGGCCGGGGCAGTGGCTGAAAAAATTGTTTTGAACTCACAAAGCACCGGAGCCAGCAATGATTTTCATGAAGCTGTAAAATGTGCGCGGCAGATCATAACAGCAGGCCTTTCTTCTCTAGGGGTGATTTGGGAGGAGATTATTCCTCGTGAATGTTATCATCAGGAGATACAGGAGATCATCAGCCAGCAAGAGAATATCGTGGAGAAGATTTTAGACAGTAAGCTGGCAGCACTCAAAAAGATAGCACAACTGCTGGTGGATGAGGAGTACCTCAGTGGTGATGGACTGCGGGAAATAATCGGGGGAAGAGAAGTCCTTAATTAAATATTTGTATGAGGGTTGGTGTTCCATGACAACTAGGGTGGAAATAATTTCAACAGGCAGTGAGCTCTTACATGATAAAACAAAAAATACAACAACACCGTTTCTGATCAGCCAGTTAACAGAACTGGGATATGAAATAAAAAGGATCAGTACCGTTGATGATGGAATCGAAGAAATAACGGGCGCAGTGCTTGAAGTACTGCGCCGTGCTGATCTCATTTTTATAACAGGGGGTTTAGGGGCAACCCCTGATGATGTAACAAGGGAAGCTGTGGCTGAAGCACTGAACATGCCTATGGAGTTTAGATCAGATCTCTGGGAGGAAATTCAGCACTATTTTAAAAAACGCGGTTTAACTGCAACATCGATCAATATGAAACAGGCATATCTGCCGTGTGGGGCGCATTCTCTTCGTAACTCCCTGGGAACGGCTCCTGGCATCTTGATCCCTTATGATGAAGGCCTGACCATCGTTGTTCTCCCAGGCCCACCGGCTGAAGCGCGGGAAATGTTTTTACATGAGGTGAAGCCCTATATAATCAAACACTACCCTCCACCTGTCTACCATACGGTTTATACCTTCAAAATCTGTGGCTGCGGGGAGACCATTGTTTGTGAAAGGCTAAAGGATGTAATAGCAGAAGCCAGGGAACTTGATATCAAGTGCGGCTTTCTATCAGGTCCTGATGAGGTGCAGTTAATTCTGGAATTGAGTGATCAGAAGAGCGAAAAGAATGACCTGCTCAAAGAACTGGGTGAGCAAATAGAGACCCTTTTAGGCCGCGATCTCTATGGAGTAAATGAGGAGACCCTGATGGGGAAAGTGGGGGAGCTCCTTGCTGAGAAAGGTTTTACAGTGGGTGTTGCCGAATCTTGTACCGGAGGCCTGATCACAAGTTACCTGACCGATGTGCCCGGAAGTTCTCGCTATGTACGGGGTGGAGTTGTCGCCTACAGCTCTGAAGTCAAAGAAAAGGTCCTTGGTGTAAGCCCTAATACTCTGGAAGAATATGGTGCGGTAAGCCCTGAGACTGCCAAAGGAAATGGCCGGCGGTGTGCGCCAACTGATGAATGCCTCCTTCGGTTTGGCGACTACCGGTTTGGCTGGCCCCGAAGGTGGAGAACCAGAAAACCCTGTAGGAACAGTTTACCTGGGATTATCAACACCCGAAGGAGAAGAACTCGCCCAGAAAATCTACTACCCTGGGGTAGGAAGGTCGACATTAAAGACAATTGCAGCAAGAAGAGCACTGGATTTCCTGCGGCGGTATCTAATAAATTCTAATGAGGCTGATTAGTTTTGAGTGATCTGACACGTTCTTTTATAGCTGTTTTACTGCCGCCATGGATTAAAAGGGGTATTTATCAATCCACTGCATCGCTATACCAATTACCACTTGATATAAGGTGGGTAGAGGAAGAAAACTATCATCTTACCCTGAAGTTTTTCGGTTCCCTTACCTGTGAAGAGATCCAAAAAGCAAAGAGATTCTTAGAGACCTTGACAGCAGAGATAAAAACCTTTAATTTACAGTGCGGGGAGTTGATGGTCTTTCCCAACTGGCGCCGCCCACGGGTTCTTTCTCTATCTCTAAAAGGGGAGATCAAACTCCTTCAGGATTTATGGCATCAATTAGAAACAGGTTTAGCCAGCATCGGTTTTCCGGAGGAGAAGAGAAAAAGATTCAACCCCCATATAACTCTTGGAAGATTTCGCAGTGGAAATGACGCACTGGAGAAGATGATCAGAGAAAGGGCAGGTCTTGTTCCTGTTGAAAAGTTTCTTGTCCGGGAAATATATTTGATGGCAAGCAAACTAACACCTGAGGGGCCGGAATATACAGCTTTGGCGAGATATCCTTTCCAGGTAAAGGAATAAGAGCCACTTTCTCCGTTGACAACGATTCCCATATAAAATATAATGTTAAAAACTGTTTCGAACATTTGTTTTGAAGGGATGTGGAGGAATGAGCGATAAACTGAAGGCTTTGGACTTGGCAGTGTCACATATTGAAAAAGCTTTTGGAAAAGGTTCTATTATGCGTTTGGGGGATACTCCGGCACAGCTCAATATTGAGGTTGTACCCACCGGGAATCTTCCGCTGGATCTAGCCCTGGGGATTGGAGGTATTCCCAGGGGGAGAGTTGTCGAAATTTATGGGCCTGAGGCCTCCGGTAAAACAACGGTAGCCCTGCACATTGTCGCTGAAGCACAGAAAGCTGGGGGAGTGGCAGCATTCGTTGATGCTGAACACGCACTTGACCCGGTTTATGCACAAAATCTAGGGGTCGATATCGATAATCTTTATGTTTCTCAACCTGACAGCGGGGAGCAGGCCCTGGAGATCACAGAAACTCTTGTGCGAAGCGGTGCACTGGATGTGGTTGTTATCGACTCTGTGGCTGCCCTGGTGCCGCGGGCTGAACTGGAAGGAGAAATGGGAGATACCCATGTTGGTCTGCAGGCACGCTTAATGTCTCAGGCCTTGAGAAAATTAACCGGCGTTATCAGCAAAACCAAAACAACAGCTATCTTTATCAACCAGATCCGGGAAAAGGTAGGGGTAATGTTCGGTAACCCTGAGGTCACCACAGGTGGTAGGGCGTTGAAGTTTTATTCCTCCATCAGACTGGAAGTCAAAAAAATCGATTTGATTAAACAGGGAACAGATGTAGTAGGCAACCGCACCAGAATTAAAGTTGTTAAAAATAAGGTTGCCCCTCCCTTTAAACAGATCGAGTGTGACCTCATGTATGGGAAAGGAGTCTCTCGAGAAGGCGGTCTTTTAGACCTCGGGTTGGATTTCGGTGTTGTTTCCAAGTCAGGGTCATGGTTTTCTTATGGTGAGGAACGCCTGGGGCAGGGCAGGGAAAATGCCAAAGAATTTTTAAAAGAACACCCAGATGTTGCTCAGGAAATTGAGGATAAGATTCGAGGACTGGCCAGTCCTGAACAGGCTGCGGCCGAGCCAAAAAACAATCAGCAGGATTCGGATGACCAGGTTTCGTCATAAGCTTTTCGATCGAAGGATATTTCTTGACATGTCCCGTAAACGATAATAGAATTTATTAAGCAGAAACAATGAATAGAACTTCTTCCACAGGTTTTTATATAGAAAAATGTAATTTGGCTAATAATCAAAATTTAATATTTGATGTGGGGAAGTTTCTAGGAAAACCGAGTTTCTACTCGGTTTTATTTTTAAAAGAAGGAATATAATGGAGGGAGGTGAAAGGTATTAATAACCTGGCGCCAACAATTTACGGAATTCTTACAGTTATTGCGCTCCTGTTGGGGCTGCTGGTCGGTTATCTGCTGCGCAAGTATCTGGCAGAGGCCAGGATTACTTCAGCGGAAGAGGCGGCTAAGCGCATTATAGAAGAGTCAGAAAAAGAAGCAGAGGCCAAGAAAAGGGAAGCAATTCTGGAAGCAAAAGAAGAAATCCATCTTGTACGAACTGAGGCCGAACGTGAGAACCGGGAGAGGCGCAACGAGATCCAGCGAATGGAGCGGCGTTTTCTCCAAAAAGAAGAAACACTCGACCGGAAACTGGAGAACATTGAGAGAAAAGAAAATGAATTGCTCAAAAAGGAACAGGATCTGGGAAACAAGAGTGATCAGCTCGGAGAGGTGCTCAACAAGCAAATAATAGAGCTGGAGCGCATTTCAGGATTGTCGACTGAAGAGGCACGAACTCTGATTCTGGACAAAGTTAAAGAAGAAGTTAAGCGTGAAGCAGCGCTGATTATTAAAGAAGAGGAGACCCGGGCCAAAGAAGAAGCTGAAAAAAGAGCACGTGAGATAGTGGCTATGGCAATCCAAAAAGGTGCCGCTGAAATTGTTGCGGAAACAACTGTTTCCGTGGTTCCACTTCCCAATGATGAGATGAAAGGAAGAATCATCGGCAGGGAAGGAAGAAACATCAGAACCCTGGAGACCCTAACAGGTGTTGATTTGATAATTGATGATACTCCTGAAGCTGTAATTTTGTCCGGTTTTGACCCTATCCGGCGTGAGACAGCACGGATTGCTTTAGAGAAGCTCATTGCCGATGGAAGAATTCACCCCGCCCGGATAGAAGAGATGGTAGAGAAAGCTCAAAAAGAAATAGAACAGAAGATCCGGGAGGAAGGGGAGCAGGTAGCATTTGAAGCGGGTGTGACCAATCTGCACCCGGAGCTGATCAAATACCTGGGAAGGTTGAAGTTCCGAACAAGTTACGGTCAAAATGTTTTAAAACACTCTCTTGAGGTAGCTTATCTGGCAGGCACCATGGCAGCAGAATTGGATGCTGATGTTCAGCTGGCCAAGCGTGCGGGTCTGTTGCATGATATCGGTAAATCCATTGATCATGAAATGGAGGGCCCACATGTTACCATTGGAGCTAACCTTGCTCGGAAATTCCGGGAAAATCCTGAAGTAGTGCATTGTATTATGGCTCATCATGGTGACCAGGAACCGGAGACCATTGAAGCGGTACTTGTACAAGCCGCTGATGCTATTTCTGCTGCACGGCCTGGAGCGCGCAGAGAAACCTTAGAGACATACCTGAAAAGGCTCGAAAAACTGGAAGAGATCGCAGATTCTTTTGATGGTGTCGATAAATCCTATGCCATCCAGGCAGGGCGAGAGATCAGAATTATGGTTAAGCCTGATCTGATCGATGATCTTCAGGCAGCTCACCTTAGCAGAGAAATAGGAAAGACCATAGAGGAAAGCTTAGAATATCCTGGACAAATTAAGGTTATTGTGATTCGTGAAACAAGGCATGTGGAATACGCCAAGTAGTTTGGAAAATTTAAGACCTGCTCTTAGCGGCAGGTCTTTTTTTATTTTAGATACAAGGAAAAGGAAAGTGATATGAGGAAGGATAATCACACTTATTGGCGAAGATATAACAGAATACTTTGATTGAGGCAATGCCGTCCATGTGGCACAGGCAGAGGATAAAAAATAGTCGATTTCCGGCATCAGACCTCTATAAGGGAGAGGGATATAAAAAGTGACAGTTTCTTATAATAAAAACAGCAGTGTACCTCATATAGCAAATTTACTGACTAATATCCTGATCCACTACCCGGAAATTGCCACGATAAAACTGGATCCAAAAACCCAGGTAGTTAAGTTTAATTTTTATCTCAAGAACATGCCTCAGCCAGTGAAGTCAATTGAACAATATCTACAGCAGTCATTACAGACGTTCTATTATCTGGAAAAAGTAGAAGCGAAATTATACTCATTTTTATTCAGGCAGCTGGATTACTTTACAATTATGGAATATCAACGAGATATTATATCTCTTTCCCAAAAAGAGATTACCCTGATTATAGCATTGCTCAGAGAGGAATTCGGAGTTTCTCTGATCACAGATGAAGATGATTTTCAGCTTATAGATGATTTGACCCTGCATGAGGAACTGGTCAGTTATATGCTGGAAAATGTAAAAGCGAATATAGAGTTGATCGCACTTAGGGACGAGGGGAAAGTGGTGGTTTACAACAAATAAGATGCTTTGCCCAGGTGGCACTATCAGAAGATGAATACAGAAGGCCGGAGCTATGTAATGTTGTAGAACCATCGGAAGCGGTTCCCGGCAACTACCGACTACCGACTACCGACTACCGACTACCGACTACCGACTTCCGGCATCTGACTTCTATTTCCAGGAGGTAAGCTTATTGCGGTTTTTGTTTCTAGGAGACATTGTTGGGCGCCCTGGCCGCCGCGCGGTAAAGGAATTGCTTCCCCCTCTCAGGGCAGAGTATGATCCACATTTGATTATTGCTAATGGAGAAAACGCCGCAGGGGGGAACGGTATTACCCGAAAAACAGCGGATGAGCTTTTCCTCTCCGGAATAGATATGCTGACCATGGGAAATCACGTATGGGACCAAAAAGAAGTCTATGATTTCATTGATCGAGAGGATAGGATAATTAGGCCGGCCAATTATCCCCCGGACACCCCCGGCCGAGGTTATGCAATAAGATGTATCGATGACAACACCAAAATAGGCATCATTAATTTATCCGGACGTATTTTTATGCAACCACTTGACTGCCCGTTTAGGTTACTTGATCACCTACTTCCTTTAATAAAAAAAGAAACCAAAGTGATCATTGTTGATTTCCATGCTGAGGCCACATCAGAAAAGTTAGCTCTGGCATGGTATGTGGATGGCCGTGCAAGTGCGGTACTCGGTACCCATACCCATATTCAAACATCTGATGAAAGGATTTTACCAAAGGGAACAGGCTATATCACAGATGTGGGCATGACAGGGCCGCGGGATTCCGTACTGGGTGTACAGGTGGAATCAGTGATCTCGAAATTTTTATCTCTCAGGCCAGTACGTTTCGAGGTTGCAAGGGGGCCAGTACAATTAAATGCCATTTTCCTGGAGATCGATCAGGAAAGAGGTACAACAGAGGTGATCAAGCGGATTAATATAATAAAAAATTAACCTTGCGAAATTTTTCCATAAATGATATGATTATAGCATTAACTGCATATTAATAATACTGGAGGGAAAAAAACAGGGGAGGTTGAGTTTGTGGAAGTATTGAAAGTGTCAGCAAAATCAAGCCCGAATTCTGTTGCCGGAGCTTTAGCGGGGGTCTTACGAGAAAAGGGCTGTGCAGAACTGCAGGCCATCGGAGCGGGCGCTCTCAACCAGGCTGTCAAGGCTGTAGCAATCGCAGCAGAACCCGCGCTCCCATTATTTAACATGTCTACATTTTAACTGTTCCGGAATTTCCATTTATAGTACTTGGAGAAAGCGTAAAAAACTTATATCTCCTGAAATCTTTGTCTTCAGGAAACGATTTTTTGATTATTTATTTTCCATGGGGCACTCTATATCATCGAATAGTCGCCTTCATACTAGCATGTGATAAAAGATACAGTGCTAGCTCCTGTCCTGATATACTCCAAGCATTACGCATCTTCTCCGCTATCTCTCTGACCGCCTAAACC